>CAKZOQ010000028.1 GCA_937136445.1 uncultured Gemmatimonadota bacterium | reverse complement strand
AAGGCCTCGCCCACCACGAGGGGGAGGAACTCCTCCGCCGGCTGGATCGGGTGGCAGGTCTGGACGACGGGGAACTGGAGCCCTACCCGGAGCCGGATCGGAGTGGACGCGGCCGCCCACCACCGGAGGTGGAGGAGATGACCGGACACCTCAAAGACGTCCGGAACCGGACCGCCGGAGAGCTGGGCATGGATCGCGGCACGCTGATGTCCAACGCCGTGCTCGAGGAGATCGCCTGGGCCGACCCCGGAGACCTGGCCGCCCTTCGCCGAGTGGACGGCGTCCGGGACTGGACCGTAGAGGTCATGGGGGAGGAACTGCTGGAGACGCTCCTCGAGAAGGGCGCGGTACGAGGCTGACCTGCCGGCCTGGAAGGAGCGGAAGTACGGCCGTCAGGCCGCTTCGCCCTCCTCCTTCCGCTTGCATTCGATGCAGTACCGAGCGTGGGGCAGCGCGTCCAGACGTTCGAAGCCGACCTCGTCCCCGCACGTGTGACACGTTCCGAAGGTCTCGGGGCTGTCGTAGAGGCGACGCAACGCCCCTTCCAGGCGGTAGAGGTAGCGACCCTCCTTCGTGGCGAAGACGGCGGCCTTCTCCCGCTCCTGGGCTTCGGTGCCCTGGTCGGCCATGTGATCCGTATAGGTCGAGAGCGCCGAGTCACCAGCCTCTCGGTCCGCCTTGGCCATCTTGTCGAAGAGACCCAGCGCCTTCAGCGCGCGGGCCCGCTCGTCGTGGAGCCGCTGTTCTAGGTGCTCGAGCTGCTTCTTGGTCAACGACATCGCTGTTCACTCCCGTGGGCGAAGTAGCACGAAAAAAGTAACCCGGCCCCGTCGGCTCGTCCACGGGTCGAACCGCTCCGCCAGGGCTCCACGAGGGCGAGGATCGCAGCCGACGCGCTCGTCGGCGCACCCGGCAGCCGTCAGGAGCCCGACCCGCTCCCAGGCCCTCGCGCTCCCGGATCGACCGCCTGGACCCGGTCCCTACCAGCGCACCAGCGCCGAGGCCCAGGTGAAGCCGGACCCGAAGGCCACCATGCAGAGGAGGTCGCCGGGCTCGAGACGGCCCGCCCGCACCGCCTCGGCCAGCGCGATGGGGATGGTGGCGGCGGTTGTGTTCCCGTACCGCTCGATGTTGTTCACCACCTTCTCGTCGGGGAGACCGAGGCGCCGCTGGACCATCTGGGAGATGCGCAGGTTGGCCTGGTGCGGGACCAGGAGGTCGATGTCCGACGCTGCCAGGCCGTGGGCCTCGAGGGCCGTCTCCACCGCCTCCGGCATCCTGCGGGTGGCGTGCCGGAAGACGTCGCGACCGTCCATGGTGGGGTAGTGCCGGCCCGCATCCAGGTCCGCCGCGGAGACATAGGGGTGCCGGCAGGCGGACGGCGACTCGGCCCACAGCGTCTCGGCATGGCGTCCGTCGGCCCAGAGGTGGGTGGAGAGAACGCCGCGGTCCCCCCCGTCGATGGCCTCCAGGAGCGCCGCCCCCGCCCCGTCCCCGAAGAGGACGGCCATGTCCCGGCCCCGGGTGGAGAGGTCCAGCCCCGTGGACTGGATCTCTACGCCGACCAGGAGGACGGTGCGGTACTGCTCGCTCCGGATGAGGGCGTCGGCCACCTGGAGGCCGTACAGGAAGCCCGAGCACTGCGCGCGTAGGTCGATGCTCGGAATGCCGGCGAGGCCCAGCTCCCGCTGGAGGAAGACCCCCGTGCCGGGAAAGAAGTGGTCGGGGCTCAAGGTGGCCAGGACGATGGCCTCCACCTCCCCCGCCTCGCAGCCCGCATCTTCCAGCGCCATCTCCGAAGCGCGACGCGCCAGATCGGCGCCGCTCTCCCCCTCCCGGACCCAGCGGCGCTCCCGGATGCCGGTGCGCTCCACGATCCACTCGTCGCTGGTGTCCATCAGCCCGGTGAGCTCGGCGTTCGATACGACCCGGTCGGGCACGTGGAAGCCGGTCCCGATGATGGCGGTGCTGGGCACGGACCCTCCTGCGCTGGGGAAACGGACGCCGGCGCGGGGCGGAGCGAGGATCGGATGGACCGGCCGTCCGGACGCCGATAAGATAGTGCATGACCTCTGAGACCATCGAATGCGCCCGGTGCGGCGACGAGAAGCCAGCCCTCCCCCGTCCTCCCTTCCGGAACGAGATGGGCGAGCGGATCCAGGCGAGCATCTGTACCGACTGCTGGAAGGACTGGTTGGAGCACCAGACCCTCCTCATCAACCACTACGGCCTCGACCCCCGGGACAAGAAGTCCAGGTCGTTCCTCTACGAGCAGATCGAGAAGGTGCTCCTGGGAGAGGGCGACGCCGAGCAGGTGGACACCTCCCAGGAGGGCTCCATCCAATGGTGACGTCCCCATGGTGACGTCGATGGTCCCCGGCCCCGGGATCTGAAGGCCGTGGGTACCCGGGGCTCGTCGATCATCCCGACCCTCCGTTACAAGGACGCCGCGGCGGCGGTGCGGTGGCTGGGAGAGGCCTTCGGGTTCGAGGAGCACCTCCTGGTGCCCTCGGAGGGCGGCGGCGTGACCCATGCCCAGCTCACCTGGGGCGACGCCATGGTCATGTTGAGCGATGCCCGGAACGACGAGTTCGGAGGGCACCAGGCTCCAGCGGAGCCAAGCCGGAAGGTCACCCAGAGTCCGTACCTCATCGTCCCGGACATCCAGGCGCACTACCGGCGAGCCGTCGCCGCCGGAGCGGACGTCGTGATGGACCTGGAGGAGCAGGAGTACGGTGGGAAGTTCTACTCCTGCCGAGACCCCGAAGGCCACCTCTGGAACTTCGGACAGTACGACCCCTGGGCCGATCCGGAGGATGCGGCCCGGTAGGGTAGTGCCACCGGGGCTCGGCGAGACGGTGGACTACTCGGTGAGCACCGCCGTCACGTGTTCCAACGCGTATTCCAGCGTCTCCTCGTCGACGACGAGGGGCGGCGCGAACCGGATGACCTGACGCTGGGTCTCCTTGGCGAGGATCCCACGGTCCTGGAGCTTCTCGCAGAAGGGCCGGGCCGGGCCGGATTCGTCCCGGATGACCAGGCCGATCATGAGCCCCTTGCCCCGCACTTCGGCCACGTGGGGCGACTCGATGGCCCGGAGGCGATCCATGAACCAGCGTCCCAGCCGCCGGGAGCGTCGAGGAAGCTCCTCGTCCAGGATGACCCGGAGGGAGGCCCGCCCCACCGCCGCGCCCAACGGGTTGCCCCCGAAGGTGGAGCCGTGGTCGCCCGGGTGGAAGACGTCCATGAGCCCGGTGTCGGCCAGCACCGCAGAGACCGGGTAGACCCCGCCCCCCAGTGCCTTGCCCACGATGAGCACGTCGGGCTGGACGTCCTCCCAGTCACAGGCGAAGAGCTGGCCCGCCCGCCCGAGACCCGTCTGGATCTCGTCGGCCATGAAGGCGATCCCCCGCTCGCGGCACATGTGGGCCGTGCAGCCCAGGTAGCCCTCCGGCGGGACCACCACCCCGCCCTCTCCCTGGATGGGCTCCACCAGGAAGCCGACGGTGTTCTCGGTGATGGCCTCTTCGAAGGCACGGGCATCTCCGTAGGGCACCATGGTGAAGCCCGGCGCAAAGGGGCCGAACCCCGAGCTGTACTGCTCCTCGGAGCTGAAGCCCACGATGGTGGTGGTGCGGCCGTGGAAGTTCCCCGAGCAGACGATGATCTCCGCCTTCCCCTTCGGCACTCCCTTCACGGTGTAGCCCCACTTCCGGACCATCTTGATGGCGGTCTCCACCGCTTCGGCGCCGGTGTTCATGGGGAGGGCTCGCTGGAAGCCGGTGGCCTGGCAGAGCTCCCGCAGGAAGGGCCCCATCTGGTCGTTGTGGAAGGCCCGGGAGGTCAGCGTCAGCTTCTCCATCTGCTCCCGGGCGGCCTGGAGGATGGCCGGGTGGCGGTGACCCTGGTTCAGGGCCGAGTAGGCCGCCAGCATGTCCAGATACCGGTTCCCCTCCACGTCCCACACCCAGACGCCTTCCGCCCGATCCAGCACCACGGGGAGGGGGTTGTAGTTCCGGGCGGACCAGGAATCGACCTCGTCGAGGTAGCCCCGGGTAGGGCTCTGCGTGCTGGGAGTCATCGTACCTTGGCGGGTGCGGACGGCGTTCGACGGCAGCGGCGGGCGCCACGTACCCCGGACTCTAACGCAGCCCGCCTCGGAGGCGGAAGGGTCCGGCGGACCCCGTCGCCCATCCGGCGTAGGGAGGGAATGCAAGGCCCGTATTCCTTGGTACCGATCCGGCCCCCGGCTGTTTCAGCCCGCCACGTCGCCGGCGCCGGACACGCCCTCCACCGGGAGGCGCGGCGATTCGTCCACGACCAGCCGGAAGAGGTCGGGGCGGGCGTAGTGCCCGGTGACGTCGAAGTCGAATCTGGCCCGGGGAATGGCCGAAAGATCCAGCTCCGCCAGAAGGATGCCTTCCTCGTCCCAGAGGGGGCCGGCGAGAGGCTCCCCCAGCGGTCCGTAGACGGCGCTCCCACCCCGGGAGAGCGTCTCGGGCCATGCCTCGAGCTCGTGGGCGATCTCCAGCCCCTCGGGATACATGTCCCGGCGCACGTACTGGTTGCACCCCAGGACGAAGCAACGGCCCTCCAGGGCGATGTGCTGGAGGGTGCTCTGCCAGCGGGGCCGGGCGTCGGCGGTGGGGGCCAGGTAGAGGTCCACCCCCTTCCCGTACATGGCCATCCGCGCCAGCGGCATGTAGTTCTCCCAGCAGATGAGGCCGCCCAGGGTGCCCCAGGGCGTGTCCACGGCGGTGAGGGTGCTCCCATCCCCCTCGCCCCAGATGAGTCGCTCCGCCGCGGTGGGCTTGATCTTCCGATGCTTCCCCAGGAGGCGTCCGTCGGGCCCCAGATAGAGGAGGGTGCAATAGAGGGTCCCGCCGCTGAAGCTCGTGTCCCGCTCGATGACCCCGACACACAGGTGGACCCCGGTCTCCTGCGCCACCTCGGCCAGCCGCGTCACCTCGGCGCCTGGGACCTCCACCGCCCCGCGCCAGTAGCGCTCCCACACCCGACGACCGGCCCCGGAACGTCCTCCCACTGCCGTCCCGAAGGCCAGACCCCAGGGATAGCCGCCCACCGTCGCCTCCGGGAAGAGCACCAGCTCGGCACCCTGCTTTGCCGCCTCCCGGGTGCGGGCCACCACTCGCTCCAGGGTGGTGGGGGTGTCGAAGGGCACGGGGGCGAGCTGCACCACCGCGGCGGTGAGGGACGAAGGGGCCGGAGAGGGAGCGTCGGGGGGCACGGTCTGGAGTCCCGAAGGGAGCGGGGGTCGTGATAGGGAGGGAGTACCCCGGAAGTTCAGGGGCCGACGGAGGCTGCGCCAGCCTGGTGGACCGTGAGCGGCCCTGGACCGGTACGGCGCCGCGCCTAGGGCCCGAGGTAGTAGAGGAAGAAGTACCGCATCATTCCTCCTGCCGGTACGGAGCCTTCCTGTACATCCTCTCCATGCCCGCGATTCAGTCGTACGCGAAGCGCCAGCTGCGCGGACTCGGAGCCGGTGTTGCTCACCTCCACGATGATTCCGCCCAGGTCACCCAGGAGGATCGTCGCCTCGAAGGGGACCGTGATCTGTGACGTATCGGCGACGTCCATGATCCGCGCGACCTGACCGGAGGCGGTCCGCTCCTCATGGAAGTCGGTGGACACGACCAGCCGCAGCGGACCGGAGGCCGTGCCCTCGACCTGGACCCTGGCCTCGGTCGGCCGGTCGTCCAGCGACGTCCCGCTGATGCAGGCCGTCGCCGCCAGCAGCAGGACCACGACCGGTCCGACGCCGAAGGGCCCGCCCCCTCCTTCCCCCCTCACACGACGCCCCCCGAGTCCGCCCGCTACCTGGGCGGCGAGATGTCGTCCTCCACCGCGGCCTCCCCCCGCCGGGGGTATCGCTCGAACCACTCGAGGATATGCGCGACCTTGGCCAGGAGGTTGGAGGGCCTGGAGGCGATTCCGTGGCCCGCGTCCGGCACCCGCACCAGCGCCGACGGGATCTTCCGGAGCTTGAGCGCGCCGTAGTACTGCTCCGAATCGGGCATGGGCGTTCGGTAGTCCTGCTCTCCCGTGATCAGCATGGTCGGCGTGGTGACGTTCCCCACCAGGGAGATCGGGGAACGGTCCATGTAGTGCTCCTCATGCTCCCAGGGCGGCCCTGGGAACCAGTACTGCGACCCCGTGACGTACATGTCCGCGTACAGCGCCCAGGAGTACCAGTTGATGACGGGCTTCTGGACCACCGCGGCGGAGAACCGATCCGTCATCCCCACGATCCAGGACGAGAGCACTCCGCCGCCGCTCCCACCCGTCACGAAGAGACGTTCCGGATCCACGTATCCTCGTTCGAGGACAGCATCGACGCCGGAGATGAGGTCGTCGTAGTCCTGACTCGGGTAGGCGTGGTGGATGAGATTCCCGAAGTCCTTCCCGTACCCGGTGCTTCCCCTGGGATTGGTGTAGAGGACCACGTAGCCCGCAGCTGCGTAGAGCTGGACCTCCGAGGAATAGACCGGGGCGTACATGGAGAACGGACCCCCGTGGATCTCCAGGATGAGCGGATAGCTGCCCGACGGGTCGAAGTCCGGAGGCGTCACGATCCACCCCTGGATCTCTCGCCCGTCGTAGGAGGACTCGTACCAGATCTCTTCCACCTCTCCCAGGCGACGATGGGCGAGGAGGTCTCCGTTCAAATCGGTCAGGATCCGGGCCTCTCCACCCGGTGTCGCCACGGCGACGTCCGCTGGCCGCTGGGGTTGCCCATGGGTGAAGGCGATGCGGTCGCCTCCACCCACCGAGAAGGCACCGCTGGCGTAGGGCCGGCCCAGCGACATCCCCCCCAGCCCCGAGGCGACCTCTCGGACGTCTCCGTCCAGCGTGGTGAAGCCCACCCGGGTCGCCCCTTCGTCGCCGTAGGAGAAGTACAGCCCGCCCCCGTCCGGCGCCCAGACGACGCTTCCAACCCCTCGATCCAGATCCTGCAGAAGGCGGCGGACGCCGCTCCCATCACGGTTCATGACGTAGAGGAGCGACGGCTGGTAGCCGAGGTACTCCTCCTCGTGACCCGTGTAGGCGATCTGTCGAGCGTCCGGGGACACGACGGGGTCGCCATCCGGCCCGAACCGATCCGTGAGGGCCCGCATGGACCCCGTGGCCACCTCGACCTCATAGAGTTCGGTGTCCGATCGAACGTAGTCGGCGTCGTCCCGGCGGTTCGCAGACACCACGAGGTGCTCGCTCCCGATCCACGCGGGGGAACCGTGATCGAAGGCACCCTCGGTGATCTGTCGCGCGGCTCCCCCTTCCGCCGGCACGACGAATACGTGCCGGTGACCGGGCTCGATGATTCCCGGGCGTCCGTCGGATTTGTACTGAACGTCCTCGACCACCTGGATGGGCGGGCCCCAGTCCGCGCCCTGCGGCGCCGACGGCATCTTGGAGGTGAAGGCCTGCCGCTCCTCGGGTACGAACATGGTGAAGGCGATCCAGCGGCCGTCGCGTGACCAGACCGGCTGGCCAGGCGACTCCGGGAGGTCCGTGACCTTGAACGCCTCCCCGGTGTCCATCCAGCGAACCCAGATGTCCGGATCGTCGTCGCCGGACGACACATACGCCAGCCGATCGCCCGACGGAGACCAGCGAGGAGAACCGACGGAGAAGGTCCCGTCCGTCAGTGCGCGATGATAGCTTCCGTCGGACCGGACCATCCAGAGCGAGGTCGTGGATCCGTCGCTCATGACGTCGAAGCCCCGTCGCAGGTACACGACCTGTTCGCCGTCGGGTGAGATCCGTGGGTCTGCTGCCACCTCCAGGTCGAAGATGTCCATGGGCTGCAGAGGCGTGGTCGCACCCTCCTGGGAGGCGGCGGGCGCCGAGAGGGCCAGTGCCGTAGCGAGGCCCAGGACGGTTGAAAACCTTGCAGTCATGGTCACATCTCCTTCGGGGCAGGAGGCGGGTGGCCGAAGCTCACCGCTCCAGATTCGGGTTGTTGGAGAGCTCTTCCTCCGGGATCGGCCAGCACTGCTGATCGCCGTAGGCAGGTAGCCCCGTCTTGTGGTATTCGGTGCCGGCGGGGATCAGGGTCCGAAGTCCGTCGGGATGACGACGGTAATCCCCCATGCGCTTTCCCTCCACGAAGAAATCGCGGGTCTTCTGCTCCAGGAATTCCTCCAGGACCGAGGGAGGGTCGGTGGCCCCGCTGTAGGGCTCGAGACCCGCGGCGGCGCGACGCTCCTGCGCCAGCGCGAGCATCGCCGCCGTCCCGTTCGCTTCGGCGAGGATGTACTCGGCCTCCAGGGAGGACGCGAGACGAATCGGGGCCGAATAGCTGTTGTACTTCTCCATGGACCAGATGGGCGTCTCTCCGTCCATGGCCACGAAGTTGTGGTTCTCCGGGCCGTGGGTCACCACACGCGGATCCCCCAGCGACCGGTAGGCAGGCGCAACCGAGATCGTCGTCTGGCTCGCCTGCGAGTAGTAGAGGTAGTTCCCTACGCGATCCCGATTCGCGAGATCATCGGAGTAGCGCATGTCGTAGGTGAACGCGGGATCCACCGACTCGGCGACCTGAATGGCCTGTGGGGCGTCGCCCATCTGGAGGTAGGCGCGAGCGAGGCCGACCTTCGCCGCGTTCTCGAAGTCGGAGTGGCCCACCTGTTGAGCCAGGGTCCGAGCATTGCCGAGATGGACGGTCGCCGAATCGAGCAGCGTAGCGGTGCCCATGGCCGGACCGCCGTCCACCGTCGCCTGACAGTAGAAGTCGGCGAAGAAGAGGAAGGCGAACCCGCTGAAGAGCGTGGCACGGGCCGCGGACTCCGAGACTTCCACGGGCGTCCCCTCCACGGTCTCGAAGACCAGGCCGGCGAGCGCCCGGGTCCGCGACAGACCCGTGTAGAGGCCCTCCACCGGCCCGGACGTCTCCTCCAGGTTCCGACTGGCAAGGAGATTCCCCCCCGGGTTGATGTCCGAGTTGTACAGCGACCCCGTGAACCAGGCGCTGTACGCGGCCAGCTCGGCGTAGTTGTCCGCGAACTCCTGCTCGACGGAGAGGGCGAGGCTGCTCGCCTCGGCCAGTGGGTCGATGGTGCTGGCGTCCACGATGTTCGGGTTGTCCACGGTCAGGTAGTCGTCGCACCCGGCGACCGACAGACCGAGGAGCCCAGTGGCAGCCAGCGCAATCAGCGTCCTTTGCGTCGTTCTCATGGTCGGTGACCTCGCTCTAGAATCGGAGATTGAGCCGGACTGCCAGACGGCGCCCGGGTGGGATCATGAAGAACTCGGCCGAGTCCCACATTTCCAGGCTCTCGGACGAAAGCCGCTGCACCTCGGGATCCAGGCCCTGGTAGTCCGTCCAGGTCACGAGATTCCGCCCCGACAGGGTGATGGAGGCACGATTCGCTCCGAGGAGGTTGGCCCAGCCCTGCGGCATGGCCCAGGTGAGGGCGACCTCACGTAGCTTGATATGGTCGCCGTCTTCCATGTAGAACTGCTCGTTCCCGGTGTTCTGGTTCACCGACTCGCCGGATTCAGTGACGAAGGGACCGAATCGCTGGAGGCGCTCCTCGTCGGGAAGGGTCTCCGGTGCCTGGACGCCGAGGTTCCGGGGAGTCGACGTGTCCCGATAGCTCGCCATGCTGTTCTCGATGATGTAGCCCCACTTTCCGTCGATATGAGCGAAGAGGGAGAGGTTGGAGCCGAGCTGCAGTGTCGATGTGAGGCTCGACTCGAAGGTGGGGTAGGGCGGCCCCATGTACTCCAGGGTGTCCGAAAGGACGACCCGGTCACCTGCGACATCGATGTCGCGGACCTTGTAGGCGAAGAGCGCTCCGAGTGGGTAGCCTTCGAGGAAGCGCTGCGTCCCGCCGAAGGAAGGAAGGTCCCCCAGGTCCAACAGCTCGTTTTCCAGCGTCGACATGCCCAGGCTCACGCTCCAGTCGAGCCCCTGCTGTCGGATCAGGCCGAGGTCCAACCGCGCTTCCACGCCGCGATTCCGTACCTTCCCGATGTTCACGAACGGGTCCTCGGTGTAGCCTGCCGAAGGAGGCAAACGACGCGGCAGGATGGCGTCCACCGTCGTTTGATTGAAGACCGTGACCTCCAGGCCGATGCGCTCCTGGAACATGGAGAGGTCGGCTCCCAATTCGATCTCCGTCCCCCGCTCGGGCTTGAGCTCCGGATTCCCCGGGTTGGCGAGCGTGATCCCGATTCCCAGGCCTTGATCGATTCCCACGAAGGGCGCGGGTCCGAAGGTCCGCAGGGACGTGCCTGCGCGCGGTGCGCGACCCGTGGTCCCATACGCGCCTCGGAGCCGCAACGTGCTCAGGAAGGGCAGGGCGTCCCGGACGAAGTCGGTCTCCGACGCGACGAACGAGAGGCCGACTTTGGGGAGCCAGACGATGGGCACGTCGTCGCCGAAGGACGAGCTCTGGTCCGCACGGAGTCCGACCTGAAGGAAGATGCGGTCCCGATGTCCCACCCCGAGCTGCGAGAGGTAGCCTACCGTCTGCTCCTTCGTGTACCACTGGCCTCCGGAGCGCTCCGCCGCCGCGGACAGGGCGTTGGCCGAGTTGGAGGGGAAACCCACGCCGTCGCCGAACAGGAGGTCGGTTTCCTGACTCACCATCTGGGTGCCCAGCGCAAGGCTCAGCGCCCACTGATCATCGCTGCCGACGGAGTGCTCCATGTTCGCGAGGTAGTCCAGCGTGAGGTGGGTCACGTTCCGGCGGGTCTGCTTCGCGAATCCGGCGTTGTGTTCGTTCCTGTAGAGTCCCTCGTCGTTCTTCGGGATGTACTTCAGGGTTTCCGAACTGGAGAAATCCCCGCCGACGATCAGACGATTGCTGAGCCAGGCGAACGGCTCGTAGGAGATCTCCAGGGTGGGGATGTTGCGGACCACATCCACCGTATTCTCGATGGCCGCGATGTCCTCCGGTCGCCGTGGGGAGAGCCAACCGTCGTTGGCCGCCCCCAACGTGAGGGGGTCCCCGAGGAAGGCGTTCACGAAGAGGCCGTAGAGGCTGTTGCCGTTGTCGATCTGGCGGTTGGATCCCATGACCACGCCGTAGCCCGCACGGATGGACACATCGTCGTGGGGCTGCCATGAGAAGTTGACCCGACCGGTCCAGCGGTCGTCCTCCTCGGAGGGCAGCATTCCCGTTTCGTTGGCGTTGGTCAGGGAGGCGAAGTACTGGTAGTCGGCCGACCCGCCCTGCCCCGTCCAGGAGAGGCGACGCAGGTGTCCCGTCCCCACCGTATTCGTCCGCTGGAGCGGGTTGTCCGAGATGAGGTCCCCCGCCGACTTCCCGGAACAGATCTGGGACCCCGAGGAGATGGCCTCCGCGGTGCACCGGCCCCAGTTGTCCGGAGGGGTGAAGGTGGGTTCCACCGCGTTGTACTCCATGTTGATGCTCTGCTGGAAGCCGCCCTGGTTCCCGCGCTTGGTGATGATGTTGATGACGCCGGAGGAGGCGTCGGCCCCGTACAGTGTGGCTGCAGCGGGACCCTTCACGATCTCGATGCTCTCGATGTCCTCGGGAGCGATGTCGTTGAGGCGGCTCGTCACCGCGCCGCCGGTGTTGCTCCCGCTCCCGGACCCTTCCCCGACCTCCATCCGGCTCGTGGTCTCGTTGGAGGCGTTGATGCGTACGCCGTCCACGAACACCAGGGGCTGGCTGGAGAGGTCCACCGAGACCGGGCCTCGGATGCGAATCCTCTGACCAGCCCCGGGAGAACCCCCACCCTGGAGGAGCGAGACGCCCGTGCTACGGGACTGGAGCATCTCCTGCATGTTCGCGATGGGCGCGATCTCCGCGATCTCCCCGGCTCGCACCACATCGACCTGCGCAGCCTGGGTGCGCCGGAGCTGACGGCCCGCCGTGCCGGTGACGACGATCTCGTCGAGCGAGAGGGCCTCTTCCTCCAGCCGAAGGTCCAGCGTCGCCGTCTCACCCTCCGCCACGGTCACGGAGCTGGATGCCGTGGAGTACCCGATCCGCTGCGCCGTCACCGTATGGGTCCCCACCGGCACGTTCACCAGGAGGAAGCGTCCGTTGGCCTGGCTCAGGCCGCCGACCGTCGTGCCCTCCACCACGAGCTGGACCGAAGAGATGGCCTGGCCCGTGCGTGCGTCACTCACCGTGCCGGCGATGCTCCCCTGGAGTCGGGCCGCCTCGTCGCGTGGGGGCTCGGCCAGCAGGGTGGTCGCCTCCGGGGCCACCCTCGGCGCATGCAGCGAGGCGGCCTCCTGAGTCGCCGCCGAGGTCGGCGGCAGGGTCAGGAAGAAGCAGAGGGCCATGATCAATCGGAAGACACGGACGGTTTGCATGAATGACCTCGGGCGGATCCGGGTGTGTGGGCATCGTTCTCGGGTGGCGGACAGAGCCCGCCGACCACGGAGTCGGGTCGCTACATGGGACCACGGGCGATCGGAGCGAGGGGCTCCCCGGCATGGGGGTAGAGGCCGTGCTCTGCCAGCAGGCCGT
>CAKZOQ010000027.1 GCA_937136445.1 uncultured Gemmatimonadota bacterium | reverse complement strand
CCCCCGCCCCGGGCGTGTCGGAGGGGTCGGCGCCGTCCTCGACGGGGAAGGGGTGTTCCCGGTGCCCTCTCTCTGGGAGGCCCTGGCCCTGGGACTCCTGGCGGTGGGTGTGCTGGGGGCGATCGTGGAGGCGCGGGCCACCCGCCGGGTCCTGTCGGAGTTGCGCTGGGACCACCCCCGGGCACCGGACCTGGTCGCCGCCCGTCTCCGCTCGGCGGCCTGGCCCATGGCGCTGGCACTCCTCCTGGCCACCGTCGCCTCGGGCGGCGAGGGAGGGGACCTCGCTCGCCCCTGGCTCCCCCTCGTCGCGGTGCTCACCACCGTGGTGGGAGCGGCTGCGGTGCGCGGGGTGAGGCGACCCACCGGGTGGACCCGGTGGGGCATGGCGGCAGCCGTCGGTCTCTGGCTCTGTGCAGGAGCCGGGGGTGCGTGGATGCAGGCGAAGGAGGCCCAGGAGGAGGGACGGGGCCTCACCTCGGAGGTCTGGCTGCAATCGGAGCTCGTCCGGTGGCTGGACAACCGACTGCCGCGAGGCACCCTCGTCTACGCCTCCCAACCCTTCGGTGTCGTCGTGCAGACCGGCCTCGCCTCCTTCACCCTGCCGCCACCCGACGCCGCCCTGGCCGACCTCGCGGCCGCCTTCCAGGCGCGCCCGGGGGCCGTCGTCCTGACCGGCCCCGACACCCTCCGGGCCCCTCGGTTCGAGCAGGAGCTGGGTGCCACTCCTCTCGTCCGGGACGGCCTCGGCGTCCTCCTGGTACCCACTGTGTGGGCCACACCATGAACCGGAGCCCGGGGCGGCTACCATTGCGCCCGACCACCGTCCGAAAAACGTTTCGGGTACCCACCCTTCGCCGGAGCCCGTTCATGCACCTCCGCCTTGCCATCACCGTCCTCCTTCTCACCCTCGGCTGTGGGGGAGACGCCCCGCCGGAGACCGTCGAGGAGACCCCTCCCGAGTCCGCCACCACGGCGCCCACCCCCGGGGACGAACCCGGGATTCCCGCCGGAGCGGAAGCCATCAGCTTCCTGGGCGACACGCTGGAGAGCCCCGAGCTTCCCGCCGAGGTGGAGGCCACCTACCGGGAGCGCTACGCCCAGGCGGAGGCGGCGCTGGAGCGAACGCCCGAGAATGTCGACTCCCTCATCTGGATGGGGCGTCGCACGGCCTACCTGGGCCGGTACCGCGAGGCCATCGACATCTTCACCCACGCCCTGGAGCTTCATCCGGACGAACCAAGGCTCTACCGGCATCGAGGCCACCGGTACCTGACCGTGCGTGCCCCGGACCAGGCCGTCGCCGACTTCGAGCGGGCCGCCGAGCTGGTGGAGGGCTCGCCGGACCAGGTGGAGCCCGACGGACTGCCCAACGCCGCCGGCATCCCGGTGAGCACCCTGCACTTCAACATCTTCTACCACCTGGGTCTCGCCCACTACGTCGCCGGACGATTCGAGGAGGCCGCCGAAGCCTACCGGGCCTGCGCCGCCGTCTCCGAGAACGACGATACCCGGGTCGCCACGGCCTACTGGCGCTACATGACCCTCCAACGATTGGGTCGAGATGCCGAAGCTGCCGAGGTTCTGGATGCCATCGACGCCGGAATGGACCCCATCGAGAGCACGGCCTACCTCCAGCTCCTCCTCCTCTTCCAGGGGGAGGGCGATGCCGGGGCGATGGTGGGCGGACCGGGGGAGGCCGCGGACCTGCAGAGCACCACGACAGCCTACGGCGTAGGGATGTGGTACCTCCTCGAGGGAGATCGGGAGCGGGCGCAGGAGATCTTCCGACGCATCGTCGACGCCCGGGACCAGTGGCCGGCCTTCGGGTATCTGGCGGCGGAAGCCGAGCTGGCGGAGCTCGGGAGCCGCTGATCGACCTCGACGCCACGCCCGACCCCGCCCTCGACGGCAGGGAGCTGGCGGCCTCCCTCCCGTTCGAGGAGGCCAGGCGGGCCGTGGCGGAGTTGGCCCGGGCCACCCCGTTGGTGTCGGTCCCCAGCCTGTCCGAGCGGTTGGGGCGGCGGGTGCTGGCCAAGTTGGAGAACCTCCAACGCACCGGGTCCTTCAAGGTCCGCGGAGCCGCGGCCCGCCTCGCCGCCCTCTCCCCGGAGGAGCGAGCACGTGGGATCGTCGCCTGCTCCAGCGGGAATCACGGGCGGGCCACGGCATGGGTGGCGCGGCGCCTGGACGTACCCGCCACCATCTACGTCCCCTCCTGGGTGGATCCGGTCAAGCTGGAGGGCATCCGAGGCGAGGGAGCCCGAGCCGTCCTCTGCGGCGACTCCTTCGACGAGGCCGAAGCCCGGGCGGTGCGTCACGCCGAAGAGGAGGGTCGACCCTTCATCTCCGCCTACGACGACCCGTGGATCATCGCAGGGCAGGGGACGTTGGCCACCGAGATCCTCGAGCAGCGATCGGGAGAACGACCGGCGGCCCTTCTGGTGCCCCTCTCCGGCGGTGGGCTCGCCGGAGGGATGGCCGCGGCGCTCCTCGCCGGGACGGACGACGGAGCCCCGCCGTCCCCCTCGACCCAGGTGGTGGCGGTGAGCGCGGAGCGAGCCGCGGTCATGTTCGAAAGCGTCCGGGCGGGCCGTCCCGTCCAGCTTCCGGAGGAGGAGACCCTGGCCAGCGCATTGGCCGGCGGCATCGGCGACCCCAACCGCTGGAGCTTCCGGCTGGTGCGGGATCTGGTCCACCGACACGCCACCGTGACAGAGGATGAGATCAAAGATGCCATCCGATTCTGCTACAACGAGATGGGCGTGGTCATCGAGGGCGGAGGAGCTGTCCCTCTCGCGGCACTGAGGGCGGGTCGATGGTCCCTGGACTCGACCACGGGCGACGGTCCGGTGGTGGTGGTACTTTCCGGTGGCAACCTGTCGAGCGAGACCCTCCACGCCGTCCTGGCGCACCGGTCCTAGCGGAGGCGCGCCACCACCAGCCGACCCGGTGCATCCATTCGCACCTGCACCACCGCCCCCGCTCCGATCCCGTCGGAGCGCAGGTCGTGCACCCGCAGCCCCGTCGGTCCGATGAGCCCTTCGTACTCCGCCGTCTCGAAACCCACGGGGACGGTGGAGCCCCGTTCGGTGGCCTGTTCGGTGACCGGCCAGGGGTAGAGGCCATCCGGCTGGGGACTGGAGCAGGGGGAGTCCTCCGGACCGCAGAGGATGTCGGTGACGTCCGGGAAGTCGTAGCTGGTGAAGGCACGGTCCGGCGCCGGGGCCCCCGTTCCGTTCAGAGCCACTGCCAACGCGTACTCCTCGAGCAGGGCCTGGAAGCCCTGTCCCGTCACCTTCAGAAACCCCTGGACGCCCGGCGATGTGGTGGACTCGGTGAGGGCGCGGAAGAGGGGTGCGTCGGCCCGTGGCGACGTTCCCGCCCCCCCGTAGGCGTCCCCCAGCCATCGGTGGAAGTGCCACCCCGAACCGTAGATGCTGCTCTCCGGGTGGGCCCCCGTGGGTGAGACCACCAGCCCGTTGGGCTGGCTCCAGAGGTACCAGATGGTACGAAACAGTCGGAGGAGGACCCCGTAGTTCTCCGGGGTGGGCCTCAGTCCATCCTCCCCTCTCAGATCCTCCACCGTGAGGGGGGCGGAGAGGCTGGGACCTCCGCCGGATGCGATGGCCTGGCGGGAGCTAAGGTTCCCGGCAATCTCCGCCGAACCCTCCTCGATCCAGGTGGGCTGGAAACGCTGGGTGCCGGCCTGGAGGCTCGCCTGAAGACGATGGTACAGGGAGACCACGTGCTTCATCTCGTGGACCAGCGTCTCGAACGCCTGATAGTTGGGGTTGTCGGCGTCGATGGAGCGGATGAGGCTCCCATTGAAGAAGACGTACTCCCCCT
>CAKZOQ010000026.1 GCA_937136445.1 uncultured Gemmatimonadota bacterium | reverse complement strand
CGAAGAGGGGCGACTGGGTCCGTTCGAGCTCCCCGAGCAGCGCCTGGAGGCTGAGGCGCTCCACCAGCGAGAAGCGGTCCAGAAGGGCCAGGTCCGAGGAGATCTGGGCCGCCAACCCCCGGGAGAGGGGCTGGTACCGGGCATCGCCCTCGATCTCCAGCGGCAGCACGGCCACGCTGTTCGGGGGTGGGGCGTCGGCATCCGTGTCGCCCGCCGTCGCTGCCCCGGCCCGCGCCACGGCGGCCTCCTCCTGTGCCAGGAGAAGCCGTCCCCGGACCGGCGCCGCGCCCTCGCCCCGGGGGTGGTCGGCGAGGTAGGCCCGGTACTGCGCCATCGCTCCGGCCAGGTCGTCGCCCTGCTCCAGACAGAGGCCGCGAACCAGGATCGGCCAGGCCTGGTCCGCCGTGATGTCGGCGCCCCGGGTGAGGGGCACGGCCTCGGCGCACCGGTCGGCGGCGACGAGGGAGGTGGCGGTGAGCGCTCGTAGCTGCCCGTTGTCGGGATCGGCGGCCAACCGGGCCTGCAGCGCCGGGATCTCGGCCGGGGGCACGGCTCGGGGCGCCGCCGTGGCGCAGCCGGAGGCGAGGACGGCGGCGAAGCACCAGGCCAGGCTCCGCAGGAATGTCCTCGGATTGTCCCCCATACACCCTCCGTCTCGAACCCGTGCAGGACCGTTGGCGTGGCGGCTCGGCGGGAGCCCGGAGAGCCGATCCACCGTCCGACAAAGGGCAATTCCCATCCTGGGCCCCCTCCTGTCAAGTCGGAAGGGGAGGGGAGCGGCGGAGCGAAGCGCTCTGCGACGCCTGTGTCCGCCACGCGCGAGCGGTAGGCCAGGGCGGGGGACAGCTCGACCCGGGCCGAGGCACCATCCTTGACGGCTCGCGGGTTCCAGTCCACGCTCGGGGTCATGACCGACCTCACCCGGGAGATCCGCGACAGCTACGAGGCGCTGCCCTACCGCTCCGGTCCGCACTACGCGTCCCACCCGGACTGCCTGGCCACCGTGGCGCGGCTCCGCGGGCTCGAGGCTCCGGACATCGCGCGCTGCAGGGTGCTGGAGCTCGGATGTGCCACCGGCGGCCACCTCCTGCCCATGGCGCTCGTCCTCCCCGGGAGCGAGTTCGTGGGCGTGGACCTGGCGCCGGGGCACATCGCGACGGCCCGGGAGAGCGCCGAGGCCGTCGGACTCGACAACGTCCGCTTCCTGGCGGCGGATGTCCGGGAGCTTCCCGGCGACCTGGGGACCTTCGACTACATCCTCTGCCACGGCGTGTACTCCTGGGTCCCCGGGGATGTCCAGGAGGCCGTCCTCCGCCTCATGGGCGAGCATCTGAGCGAGGACGGCCTGGCGACGCTCTCCTTCAACGCCCTCCCGGGCTCCCAGCCGCGGGACTCGGTCCGGGGCCTGTTCCGGTTCGCCCTGGAGCGGGTGCTGGCGCCCGATGCCCCCGTGGAGAACGTGCGGGCCCTCCTGCAGACCCTCCCTCCCGCCCTCGACGGGGTCGAGGGAGCCTTCGTGGACCAGCTCCGCGGCATCGCCTCGGAGTGCGCCGACGCGGAGGGCTACTACCTCGCCCACGAGTACCTCGCGCCGGTGAACCGGCCCTTCCACCTCTGGGAGGTCGTCCGGGACGCCGAGGCGCACGGGCTCCACTGGGTGGGCGACGCCTGGGACCACGACGAGGGGGAGGGGCTTCCCGGACCCGTGCACCAGCTCCTCGATCGCCTCGCTCCGACTCCGGTGGACCGCCGACAGTGGCTCGACCTCCTGCAGGACCGGGCCTTCCATCGCGCCGTCTTCTGCCGGAACGAACGGATCCCGACCCAGGACGCCATGGACGCCTCCGTCGTCCCGGAGCTCCACGCCGGGGCGGGGGCGTGGCCCGTGTCCGACGACCGGCAGGATCCGGTGGGCTCCGCCGGCGCCGCGTCGGCGTTCGCCTCACGAACCCATCGGGTCTCCACCAACATCCCCATGGTGGAAGTGGCCCTCCGTCGCCTCCACGACGCCTGGCCAGCCTCCCTGCCGGTGCGGGACCTCTGGGAGGCGTCCCGGAGGGAGGTCCGGGACTCCGGCGCCGACACCCGAGCGCCTGCGGGCCTCGACGATCTGTCCGACGCCCTCCTCCGCTGCTATCGACACCACCTGGTCTCGCTGCACGTCCGGCCGTTCCCGGTGCAGGCCACCCCGACCGTACGACCCCTCGGGAGTCCACTCGCCCGGCATCAGGCGGGACGAGGCCCGGAGGTGACGAACCTGGTCCACCAGAGGGTTCGACTGGGAGAGGCCGAGCGCCGCGTCCTCCGCGTCCTGGACGGGGAGCGGGACCGGGTGGCGGTTCTCGCAGCGGTGGCCATGGAGGAACCGGGGGAGGAGATGTCGGAGGAGCAGCTCGAAGGGAGCCTGGAGGTGCTGGGACGCGCCGGGCTCCTCCACGTCGACTCCCGCTGACGATCCCGGACGCTCAGCCGGCGGGGACCTCGTCGTCCGTCCCCGGAAGCGGCAATCCCTCTCCGGCCAGCCGGGCCACGGTGAGGGTGATGTTGTCCGGTCCTCCCATGTCGTTCGCCGCAGTGACCAGCTCCGCGGCGGCGGCGCGCAGGCTCTCCGCCTCCCGAAGCGAGCGCTCGATGCCCCCGTCGCCCACCACTCCGTGGAGTCCGTCGGAGCAGACCAGGAGCACATCGCCCCTGCGGATGGGCTGGTAGGTCAACTCCACCGAGACCTGGGGTTCCACGCCGAGGGCCTGGAGAAGAACGTTCCGCTGGAGGCTTCGGCCGGCTTCTTCCACGCTCATCTGGCCGGCATCCATCAGCTCCTGGACGACGGACTGATCCCGGGTGAGCTGGGTGAGGCCTCCGCCGCGTAGGAGGTAGGCCCGTGAGTCACCCACCTGCGCCAGATAGGCGAAGGAGCCCAGGAGCCCGACGGCGGTGAGCGTCGTGCCCATGCCCTCCCGCTCCGGGGTCCGGCTGGCCTCCCAGACGCGGCCGTTCGCCTCCTCCGCCGCGCGTCGCAGGCCCTCCGAGAAGCGCTCCGGAGTGACGACCCGGTCCTGGAGCCAGAGGGCCGCGAAGGCCTCGAAGAACGACTCCAGCGCCATCCTGCTGGCCAGGGCACCCTCCGCCGCACCGCCCATCCCGTCGGCCACCGCCAGGAGCGCTCCTTTGGGCCCCAGGGGGAAGGTGTCCGGGCTGGAGACCACGGTGGGGCCCTGTCCCAGGGTCGCGGGGGGGTCGCCGCCATGGGTCAGGTCGCTCAGGAGGAAGGCGTCCTGGTTCTCCCCGCGACGTCGCCCGACGTCCGTGTGGGCCACGACGTCGACCCGGATCTCCCGTTCCAGCCCCGGGATCTCCATCAGCCGCCGCACCCCCCTGCCAGCGCTTGATACCGGTCGTTGGCGGGGGCGTGCTCGGCCGCCCGACGGATCCAGAGGCAGGCATCCCCCTCGTCTCCGATGGCCGTGGCGCCGACGAAGGCGCCGTAGGCGACCCGGGCCTGGATGGAGTCGGGGAGGGGATCGATCTCGTACAGCCGTCGGGCCCCGGCGCGGAGGGCCTGCGCGGTGATCCGATCGTCGAGGAAGTCGTTGGTGAGGCGGTCGAGTTGGTCAGCCACCTCCGTGGGGGTCAGGCGCGGTTCTTCGTCGGAGGGCGGGAGGTCGTTCTCCGTCCCGTCGGGCGTGGTCTCCTCTCCCCCTGGGGAGGGCCCGGGCTCGTCCTGGGAGTCGGTATCCGCGTCTCCCGGGTCCGTGGAGTCCGTCCCGGTCCCCGGCGAGATCGGCTCTCCCCCGGTGTCGGAGACCGAGGTGGTCGCCCCGGCCTCCGCCAGCTCTCCCGAGCCGCCCCCGCCGGAGATGACCGCCCAGCTTCCCAGGGCCACCACGGAAAACGCCGCTGCGAAGGCCACGGGGGCCACCCACGCCGGTCGGGGTCGGGACCCTCCCGTGCCTCCTCCACCCAGCTCGTCCGGATCCACCTTCGGCTCCACCCGGGTCGCAGGCAGATCCGATTCCTCCGGACCCGACCCCACGGCAGAGTCGCGCGCGTCGCCCCGACCCTCCGTCGGTGCCGTCCCCGCCACCGCCTCCTCCAACTCGGTCATGAAGGCGGCTGCGTCCGCCGGCCGGTCCGAGGGTCGTCGCTGGAGGGCCCGGTCCAGGAGGTGCTGGAGGCCGTCCGGAAAGGGGTGGTCGGAGACGTCCGACAGCTTCAGGGGATCCTGATTGAGGCGCTCGAGCATGAGCTCGTTGGAGGTCGTGCCCCGGAAGGGCAGGCGTCCGGTGACCATCTTGAAGAAGACGAGCCCCAGGGAATACAGGTCGCTCCG
Organism: uncultured Gemmatimonadota bacterium; assembly: GCA_937136445.1. Lineage (GTDB taxonomy): Bacteria > Gemmatimonadota > Gemmatimonadetes > Longimicrobiales > Gaopeijiaceae > JAJCZZ01. The sequence goes on along the minus strand of CAKZOQ010000026.1, from coordinate 6,312 downwards.
GCCGTCGAGCTCGTCGACCATGAGCTGCTCGGGGCTCATGTACTCCGGCGTGCCGATGGTGAAGCCCATCCGGGTCACGTTGGCGGCCTCTCCCTGCGACGACCCCTTGGCGATGTCGAAGTCCACCACCTTCGCCACCTCGCGATCGTGGGCGCCCCGACCCACCATCACGTTCCCGGGCTTGAGGTCCCGGTGGACGATGCCGATCCGGTGCGCCGCCGCCAGGGCCCGGGCGATCTGGATGGTGAGATCCACGGCCCGGTGCAGGCCCAGCGGACCCTCCCGCTCCAGGAGGTCGCCGAGCTCCTCGCCCTCGATGTACTCCATGGCGAGGAACCAGAAGTCCTCGTCCGCCTCGGCGAAGTCGTAGACCGTACAGACGTTCGGGTGATGGATCCGAGAGGCGTTCCGGGCCCCCCGGGCGAACCGGGCGATGGCCTCCTCGTTCCGCACGAGGGAGGGCCGGAGGACCTTGATGGCGTCGTGCCGGCCGATCTTGAGGTGCTCGCCCAGGTAGACCGCGCCCATGGCACCTTCGCCGAGGTGACGGAGAATCCGGTACCGACCGGCCAGGATCGACCCCACCAGCGGGTCCGGGGCGCTCCCTCCTTCGTCGCCGGAGGAGGGCGGGTTCAGGTCATCCACCATCCCCGCCGCCCCCGGAGTCCATTCGGGCCCCTCGGGTGTTAGCCACCCGGTCCGCAGGGGCCCTCTGCGCCCCCAGGGCGAGCCCGTTCGGGCACTCCCGGCGACTCCGCTCCAGGAACTCGATGCGACCGTCGAAGTCGGGAATCCGCACCAGCTCCATGGGATAGGCGTCTACGGCGAGGCGACCGCACCCACGGACCGTGCTCACCACCACGGAGAGGACGTCCTCCTGGCCGCCGTCGGTCCGCGGCACCGAGCGCACCCCCACGCTGTCCACCCGGATGCGATCTTCCGGCGTCATCCGACCGGCGGCCACCAGGAGCACCATGCTCTCCTCGAAGTCGACGCCGGGGAGGGGCGGGGGGGACGGCTGCTCGGCCGTCGCCTGTGCCCAGACCTGCCGGAAGGTCTCGGCGTCCCGTACGACGAGGCGCGTGGAATCGGGGTACGCGCCGGAGTTGTCGTAGTAGAGGCGCTCCTCCACCGAGACGGCGGCGATGGGCTGTTGGCTGGGTGGCGGGGGAGGTCCGCCTCCGCATCCGACGACGAGGAGGGCCAGGAGTACGAGCGAGGGCTTCATCGACGGCATGGCCTTCGAAAGGGGAGTCGGGAGGAGGGGGGAGGGGATCATCCGACGACCCGGGGCACGCATCCGAGGCCGGACATGAAGTCACGCCGGAAGACGGAGGTGCCGCGGAGCACCCCGGAGACCGAGAAGGCCCGACCGGGAATCCCCCAGGTGAGCTGGTGCTGATCCGGCCCCACCGTGTTCCAGTCGGCGTACTGGAAGAGCTGGAAGAGGGCCCAGGTGCCGGGGCGGTCGCTCTCGACCAGGGAGACGGATTCCCCGTCGACGGTCCCGAGGATGGCGGCGCTCCGCGCCGTGTTGGCGTCCCAGACCCAGGCCTGGCTGGCGGGCTGCACCTGGCTGAAGGTGTGGGCCCTGCCGTCCATGCGGAAGGTCGCCTGCGGGAGGATGTCGGAGGTGGAGAGGCGGAAGGCGAAGGTGACCGAGGGGCCATCGCCCTGCGGGTAGACGGCCTCGGAGAAGTCCGCCGCCTGGTTGAAGAACCGGACGAAGGCCGGGGAGACGCGAACGTTCGTCCCGGACCGAGCCTCGTACCGGTCTCCTCGCTCCTCCAGCACGTTCGCCAGGGCGTCCTCGTAGAAGCGCCAGAGCGCTCCCTCCCCGGGACGGAAGATGGCGTCCACGTCGTCGGGGGACGCGTCCGCGGAGGCGTCGGGGGAGAAGGGGAAGCGGCCGCCGAGGGCCTCGAACTGTCGGCAGAAGGCGGCGGCGGCGGAGTTCAGTTGGCCGGTGACCCGGGCCGGACCGACCCGGACCGCCACCCGCTGCGCGTCCTCCACCGGTCCCAGGAGGAGGGCCTGCACCGCATCGCCCACCGGCGCCGCGGATCCCGCGATGGTGAAGGCCCGGGCGATGCCCGCCACCGCCTGCTCCGCCGCCGCGGCGTCGTTCAGCACGGCGCTGGACGCCTGCTCCACACCCTGGTCCGGGCTCCCCGCCAGTCGCTCCATGGAGGCCTGGAGGCGCCCCAGCGCCTGCAGGTAGCCCTGGTTGGCGTCGGTGACGAAGGCGTCGGTGCAGCTCGGCGGGGTCGTGTGGCGCAGGGGCTGGAAGGCGGGCCCCACCGCCGCCGAATCCACGTCGGTGTTCACGGAGGCGAGGCACAGCGCCTGCAGCAGGGGCGACCGGTTGGAGGAGAGGAGGGCCAGCTTGTCGGCGGCGTCCCTCGCCTGGGCGAACCGGGCCACCGAGGCGGAGCTCAGGTACTCCGTCCACTGCTCGACGAACTCCTCGCGGTACCGCTCCCGGAGGCTGGTGGCCAGGCGATCCAGCTCCTCTGCGGGGACGCTGCGTCCCTCGCCGAGCACCCACTCCTCCCGGGCCAGCAGGGCCGGCAGGTTCTCCAGCTGCTCGTGCACCCGGTCCCACCCCTGGGCGGTGAAGGCGCCGGGGATGGCGACCTCGCTCCGGAGCACGTTGGCCGAGCCCGGGTAGCGTTCGGCGAACGCGACGCCGGGGAGCTCCGACGAGGCGTCGCCCACCAGCGACTGGTAGAGCTGGTCGTCGCCGGAGAAGGCCCCCAGGTAGTCCCGGGCGCGATTCAGGATCTGGGGATCGGCGGGGTCGTCGTAGGGATTCCCGTACGGCAGCTCCCGGGCGAAGAAGTCGAAGTGGCGGCGGGCAAGGGAGTCCGCGATGGCTCCGGATTCGGGGTACTGGAGCCACCGGGAGAGGAGCACCGGAGTCAGGAAGTCCGAGGTGCTCCGGTCCGGGTACTCGGTGGCGACGAGGTAGGCCTTGAGGTCCTCGTAGGTGCCGCCGAACTCGGCGTCGGGAGACGGCTCGTCGGGGAGGGTCGCCAGGCGCGACACGAGGACCGACCGCGTGGGACGCCAGAGCGACGCCCGGAATCGGTCGAAGTAGACCCGGCGGAGGACGGGGTGCAGGTCGTCGCCCGTCCACAGGCCCCAGCGAAGGCCGAGGGGCGCACCCTCGCGGTCCCACCGACCCAGGGTGTCCGTGAGGCCCCGGAGGCGTTCGAGTCGGGCCACCTCCTCGCTGGCCAGTCCCCCCGCCGACAACGAAGCGGGAGCGGCCCCGGCCTGCACGGCCTGCGCCGCCTCCCGGGCGAGGGTCCGGTTGCCGAAGAAGGAGGTCGTCATCCCCAGGGCCAGCACCAGGAGGGCCGCGGCGGCGCCCCCCACGAGGAGCCGTCGGAGCCCCTCCCCCCGCCGGCCCCCGGCCGTGACGGCCTTCGCGACGGCATCGGGCAGCGCCACGTCCCGGAAGACCCGCGCCAGGAAGACCCACTGCGGGACCCTCCGTCCGCCCGGGTCGGGAGCACGGGCTGCCTGCTTCCGGATCTGGGCGGGATCGAAGACGGAGGTCGCCCCCACCGGCCCCGTCGCGGCGGCCGAGGGCGAGGATCCCGTCGGTGCGGCGTCCCGGACGACCACCGGTCGCACGCCGGTGAAGTAGAAGCCCCGGAGGAAGGGGCTCACCCCGAGCTGGACCGGCCGGCAGAGCTCTACCAGGAAGCGCTTGGCGGACTCGGTGACCTTCAGGAACTCCCGGGGAAACTCGTAGGCGCCGAGCCGCACCTCGTCGTCGTGCTCGCGGTCCAGGACGCCGAGCCGCTTCCTGGCCAGGGACCGGAAGATCCCCTGCATGGCCTCCTGGAGGCGCGCGGTCTCCCGGGCGACGTGATCGCCGGGCTCGTCGGTGGAGACGACGGGCATCGTCGCCCCCAGGATCTGTCGCGCTTCCTCGTCGGTGAAGTTCCGGACGTAGTCGGTGAAGTAGGGAAGCCGGTCCATCTTGGTGAAGAGGACGTAGACCGGGAGGCGGACCCCGAGGGTCTGGGCCAGCTCCCCCAGGCGGAGGCGAAGCTTCTTGGCCGCCTCCGGAACGGCCCGGGACGCCCCCGGCTGCAGGAACTCCTCGCAGGAGTAGCACACCACCACCGACCGGGGGGCCTGCTCCCCCCGCCCGATGGCGGCCGGCAGGCGGTCCGGGCGCAGCCGACGAACCAGTCGCTTCCAGCGGTCCTCGTCGGACATGACCGAGGGCGCCACCTCGATGAAGAGGGTGTCCTCCCCGAACCAGACGTTGAGCGCCTCCGTCGGGATGGGCTGGTCCCCGCGGACCGCCTCTCCCGCCAGCAGCTCCGACTCGACACCGGTCCGCAGGACGGTGGTGGTCTTGGCGCTCCCGTCGGGCCCCACCACGAGGAGGACCGGAAGTCGGCCGGGCCGGCCCTCGTCCTGAGCCCGGAGCTTCTTCCGGGCCTGGTCCAGGGCCACGTCCACCGGGTCGGGCTCCTTCGGCCGTGGGGGGGCCGTGGAGGAGGCGAGACGGTAGGCGAAGAAGGCGCCCACCGAGCCCAGCACGCCCAGGATGGACCAGAGGACCCACACCGCCACCCCGCTCAGACCGAGCAGGCGCACCACCAGGGACCCCAGCGCGAAGAAGCCGAAGGAGACCCCCAGCACGCCCAGGACGCCACGACCGAGTCCGCTCATCCCTGGACGCTCGCCGTGGTCGTCGTTGCGCCGGACCCGTCCCTCACCTCGGCCGTCTCGCCGCGAAGCATCCAGGTGAAGACCCCGAAGAGGAGGAGGCAGAGGACCAGGGCGGTGCCCGCCACCGCTCCGAGTCGCCGGATCCAGGGATCCCGTCGGTCGGGGATGGGCTCGTCCACCGGAAGGCCCGCCGAGGGAGCGTAGAGCTCCGCCCCGCGGATGCGCTCGATCTTCTCACGCACGGAGGAGCGGAGGCTCCGGAGCTCGGCGGTTTCGGACCCGTACCGACCGTGGAAGCCCAGGAGGAGGCACAGGTCGTAGACCTCCAGAAGATCGGCCAGATGCGAGGATTCCTGACGGCCCATCAGCGAGCGGAGATGCTGGAAGAAGGTTTCTCCGGCCATGTGGTCCCCGAAGACCTCCTCCTGCAGGGGCTGTCGGGGCCAGTCCGCGAACATGGGCTGCTGGGAGTGGAGGACCGACTCGTCGAGGAAGGCGATGAAGGCATACACGGCCAAACGCACGTCTTCCGCGTCGTAGCCCCGGCTCCGGGCGTCCTGGTCCGCCGCCGACAGCAGCGTCTTCAGGTGGGACCGGAAGGCGTGGGCGTCCGCGGCGACCTGCCGGTTCGCCCGGAGGCGGACCGTGGCGGTGAAGGCCTCCTGCAGAGCGAGGGCGAGGCCCCCGGTGGGGGCGGCGGGGGTCGGGGGCGAGGCGGCGACGGCCAAGGTGGGAGCGAGGCCCTCTGGGGTCGACGGGACGCGGATGCGAAGCGAGGAGCCAAGGTAAGCGGACCCCTGGAGATCGGCCAGCAGATCCGCCCCTCCCGCCTCGGACGCCTACTCCTCGAGGACGACCCGCAACTCCACGTCGGCGTCCGCGAGGGAGCCCGGCATGTAGACCCCCACACCCTCACTCATCTGGATGGCCTTCCAGCAAGGCCCGCTCCCGCGGAGAAGGAAGTACTCCGTCCCGATGCGCGGGGACAGCGCCGCCGGCGGCGACGGAACGTGCTGGACGGGAAGACCGTCGTAGGCGCGCTGGACCAGCTTCTTGATCCCGTCGTCGGAACAGACCTTGACCAGCCGGGGGACGTCCTGGAGCACCTTGCTCCGGGCCAGGCCGGAACGGATCCCCAGGAACCAGCGGGCCGAAGGCTGAAGGCACCGGGGATCCCTCAGGTCGGCCCGGTAGAAGAACTGCTCCGCCGCCTCCAGCGGGACCTCCACCGAGCCTTCGGGGAGCACCACGTCGAGGTGCCGCCGGATGTGACGGTCCAGCTCCGAGAAGGTGGTTTCCAGGTCGCTGTGGTCGTAGTCGGGAAGCTGACGCGGGTGCGCGTCCATGGCGAAGGTGCAGAGCGCCCCGCCCAACCGCGCCAATTCGCGGTAGAGGACTTCCGGGTGGGCGCTGGCGGTCTGGAGATGGTGGCGGAGGGGTGCGAGGCCGGAATGGACGGCGTGCGCCAGCCAGAACCCGACGATGTCGCTGCCTCCATCGGCCATGGGCCCGCTCTCCCGTCCCGATCGGAGGGTCGATGCCTTCCGGTCCAGGGTGTCCACCAGCCCGCGCAGAAGGGAGATCAGGCGGGGGCTCGCCGCGATCCGAAGGCAC
>CAKZOQ010000025.1 GCA_937136445.1 uncultured Gemmatimonadota bacterium | reverse complement strand
CAGCGAGGAGTCGTACTCGTCCGCCTCCACGGCGTCGTAGGTGCCGGACGGCACCAGCCCGGTCTGGGGGTCGTCCAGGTAGGCCGCCACCCGGCTGAAACGCTCCGGATCCGCCGGAGGGAGCTTCCGACCCGGGTTGTCCTGATTGTTCTCGGTCATGGCCACCTGCGTCCCCTGGCCGGGATCCCGGCCGTAGACATGGAACTCCAGGCTGTCGAAGACCGAGTAGACCAGCCGTCCGCTCCGGGAGGCCACCGACATGGCGGGGGAGGTGTAGGTGATGCCGCTCACCGCCGTCGCCAGGTTCGTAATGCGCCGCACCCCACCGTCGTCCAGCCCGAGCGAGTAGATGTCGCTGAACCCGTCCTGATCGGAGATGAAGTAGAGCGACTGCCCGTCCGGCGCGTACTGCGGGTTCATGTGCTTCACGTTCCCGAAGAGCTCCAGGACCTCGATCTCGCCTGTGTTCACCTGGATGGTGGCGAGGTGGAACTCGGAGAAGGTGAGGCGCTCGAAATCGGTCTGGGGACCCCGGTCGGTGGTGAAGGCCAGGGTGGAGCCGTCCGGCGACCAGGCGGGCTGCAGGTCGGCGTGCTTGTCGTCGGTGAGCTGGGTGATCTCGCCGCTCTCCAGATGGAAGAGGTAGAGGTCCACGATTCCGCCCACCGAGCCCGAGAAGGCGATGCGCTCGCCGTCCGGCGACCAGGCCGGGTTGTTCACCGCGCCTACGCCCATCTCATCGAAGGAGATCTCGCGCACGTGGTCGCCGCTCTCGGTCTCCACGATGACCATCCGGTTGCCACCACCGGCCGTCACCACGAAGGCGAAGAACTCGCCGTCGGGGGACCAGGTCCCGGAGGAGTCGATGTAGCGCAGCGCCTCGATGTGCGGGCTGGAGGTCGCGCTGGAGAGCTTCCGGATGATCTCACCCGTCTCGGCGTCGGCCAGGAAGAGGTCGACGGAGAAGAGGTCCTTTTCCGAGAGGAAGGCCACGAACCGGCCGTCGGGGCTGACCGAGGGAGACACGTTCTGACTGCCGGCGCCGGTACTCGGCGCAAGGAGGAGCTCGCCCTGTTCGGAGGGGACCTCGCGCCCCTCGATCAGGGGCATGTAGGCCTCACGTACCGCCTCCTCCCAGCGAAGGGAGAGGGTGTCGGTGGGCATGGCCAGGACCTGCCGGATGGCGGACTCGAAGCCCACCCGTAGCGAACGCCGGAAGATCTGCGTCACCGCCTCGTCCCCGTACGTCCCTCCGATGTAGGCCCAGAGCGCCTGTCCGAAGCGGTAGGGGAAGAACCGGGAGTCCCGGGTCATCTGGCGAATGGTGGGAAGGTCGTCGCGCCGGATGGCATCCCGCATCCACATGGCGGTGAGGGGGTCGTCACGACCGACGCTGAAGTACTCCGCCATCCCCTCGATCAACCAGAGGGGAAGGGCGCTGAGGCCCCGCAGGCCCCCACCTCGACGGGACTGGGCGATGTTGTACTGGAAGGCGTGCACCAGCTCGTGGCCCAGAACGTGGTCGGTGTCCCAGTAGGAACTGCCCAGGGGCATGATCACCCGGTTCTTCAGCGACTCCGTGACCCCGCCCGTCCCCTCGCTGATGAAGCCGGAGAGGGTGTTGGTCTGCTGGAAGTCCGGGTGGTTGGCGTAGAGGATGACCGGCTTCTTGTCCTCGAACTCGTGCTGGAAGGTCCGGGCGAAGCGCTCGTACCACCGCTCGCCCATGCGGGCGGCATCCTCCACCGCCTCTTCCTCCACCGGGTAGTAGTGGAAGTCGAAGTGCTCCGTGCGAAGGATCTTGAAGTCGAAGTCGTCGTACTGGACCTTGTTCCGTCCGAAGTACTGACCCGAAACGTCCTCGGGAATCAGCGCCACCAGCGAACAGGCCGCCAGTACGCCGACGAGGAATCGTCCGAAGGGTCCTGTTCCTGTCACGCGAGCATCGAGCTTCATGGGGCCACCGCCTTGTTGGAATCCGGCTGCGCACTCCGGAGAGGACGAGGCCAGGATGCTGTCGGGTTCGAGTCGAAGCGTACTCCCGCCCCGACGCTGTCTTCTCAACCCCGGACGCCCGAAGGCCGTTCCAAGGTGCGCGTTGACGTATACGGTAGGACCGCCCGACCTTTTCGACATCCGACTTGCTCTGGTCGGCTCACCTGTTCACCGCGTCCTTCCGCTGGGGGGCAAGAAGCTTGCCGCGTCCCACCCTTGGTGTCCCGACCTCGCCGACCCGCGTCCGCAACCCCGCACCGGGCACCCCCGGGCATTGGGCGTCCATCTGCCGGTTCGTGGCGGGATTCCTGGGGCTTCTTGCCCTGACCGGGTGCATCGAGACCGGGTCCGAGTCGGTTGGGGCACCCGTCGCCCGTGAGGAAGCCATCCCCACGGCCCCGGGTGCAGGAATGCCCTTCCTGTCCTCTGCGGGGGACACCGTGTACCTGAGCTGGATCGAGCCGGACGAGGGGAGCGGCCATCGCCTCCGGATGGCGACCCGCACCCCCGGGGGCTGGAGTCCTGCACGCACCGTGGCCCAGCGGGACGACTTCTTCGTGAACTGGGCTGATTTCCCCTCGGTCCAGGTCGGCCCCGACGATGCACTTTGGACGCACTGGCTCCAACGAGGTGGAGACGCGACCTACGACTACGGCGTCCGCGTCAGCCGCTCGGTGGATGGCGGCACCACCTGGTCCGAGCCCTGGACCCCCCACGAGGACGGCACGCCCACCGAGCACGGGTTCGTCAGCTTCCTCCCGGACGGCGACGACATGGCGCTGGTCTGGCTGGACGGCCGGCGGTTCGTGCCCGGGGACGACGGACCCGCCACCGAGGAGATGGCGCTCAGGTACCGGACCGTCACGGCTGGTGACGAGGGACTCCGCGGCAGCGGTCCGGAGACCATCGTGGACTCCCGGACCTGCGACTGCTGTCAGACGGACGCTGCGGTCACCAGCGACGGGGCCGTGGTGGTCTATCGAGACCGCACGGACGAGGAGATCCGGGACATCGCTGTGGTTCGCCGCGGCCCCGGCGGGTGGAGCGAGCCACACCCGGTGGCCCGGGACGGTTGGGAGATCGCGGGGTGCCCGGTGAACGGTCCCTCGGTGGTGGCGCGGGGCGACACGGTGGCCGTGGCCTGGTTCACCGCCGCCGACGACCAGCCCCGGGTCCGTCTGGCTTGGTCCTTCGATGGGGGCGTCAGCTTCCCGGTGGTGCGGGAGGTGGCGGACGAGGCGCCCCTCGGGCGTGTGGACCTCCTGCTCCGCGACGAAGGAAGCGTGCTGGTGAGCTGGCTGGAGGGCGGCGGTGTGGGCGCTTCGGACCGAGCACGGGTTCGCATCCGGGCCCTGGAGCCCGAGGGCGAGGCCACGCCGGCCTGGACCGTGGCCACCTCTCTGGCGGGCCGTACGTCGGGGTTCCCTCGTCTGGCGGAGGCTGGTAGCGGAGGGCCGGTGCTGGTAGCGTGGACCGACGCCGATCCCGACGGCATCCGAGGCCTGCGCCTCATCCGATTCGACCCCTCCCTCCCATGACACCTTCCTGCACCCCACGACGCATCCGACGCCTCGCCGTCACAGCCACCCTGGCGGCCGTGACCGTGGGAGGGCAGGCCGCCTGCGCGGGAGAGGGTGCGCCGGCGCCGCGGGTGGGCGAAGTCGCCCCGCCCTACACGGCGGAAACGCTGGAGGGCGACTCCGTCACCCTGGCCTCCTTCCGAGGTCGCCCCATCCTGGTGAACCTCTGGGCAACCTGGTGCGCCCCCTGCCGTGAGGAGACGCCGTTCCTCCAGTCGCTCTACGAGGAGCACAGGGATACCGGCTTCGACGTCGTGGGCATCTCCATGGACACCCGGGACCAGAAAGAGGCCGTGGGCGAGTTCGTGGAGGAGTACGGGGTCACCTACACCATCCTCTGGGACCCGAGGATGCGAGGCATGGACTCCTACCGGGTCATGGGTCTCCCGGCGACCTTCCTCCTGGACCGGGAGGGCGTCATCCGGTGGATGCAGTACGGCCCGGTGGCGGAAACCAGCAGCGCCTTCCTGGCTGCCGTGGACAGCGTCGTCGCTCCATGACCGACACGTCCGCCGACCCCACCCGCTGCGAGACGCCCATCGGGTACCTGGACCTGGACCGCGTGCGAGCCAATGCCCGCCGGGTCGCCTCCTACGCCGCCGAGCACGGGCTCACCTGGCGACCCCACATCAAGACCCACAAGTCCCGGGAGGTGGCGCGGCTCCAGCTTGCCGCCGGAGCCGCGGGACTGACGGTGGCCACCCCCCGGGAAGCCGAGGTCATGGCGCCGCTCACCGACGACCTCCTCCTTGCCTATCCTCCTGTGGGCGAGGCCCGGATCCGGCGGCTGGTCCAGCTCCCTGAGTCCGCCCGCCTCACCGTCGCCCTGGACGACGAGGCGGTCCTGACACCGTTGGCTCGGACCTTCCACGCCGCGGGTCGTTCCGTGGAGGTCCTGGTGGAGCTGGACGCAGGACTCGGTCGTGTGGGCCTCCCGGACGCCCGAGCGGTCACCGCACTTGCCCGAGAGGTGGCCGCCCGCGACGGCGCCCGCTTTCGCGGGATCCTCTTCTATCCCGGCCACGTCCGCATGCCCCAGGAGGAGCAGGGCCCGCACCTGGAGCAGGTCGCCCGCCGGGTACGCTCGGTCCTCGAGGCCCTGGACGCCGCCACGCTCCCGCCGGAGGTGGTGAGCGGCGGCTCCACGCCCACCCTCTGGCAGAGCCACCGCATTCCTGGCATGACCGAGATCCGCTCGGGGTCCTGCATCTTCTTCGACCGCGAGGCGGTGGACGTGGGCGTGGCCGCCACCTCCGACCTGGCCTACACCGTCCTGACCACCGTGGTGAGCACCGCCGTGGCCGGGCGCGCCGTCGTGGACGCCGGATCCAAGGCGCTTGCCAAGGAGGTCCGAGGGCCCGGGGGCTTCGGCTTCGTTCTGGAACACCCGGAGGTCCAGGTAGCCGGACTCTCGGAGGAGCACGGCGTGCTGGACCTCGGAGCGTCGGAGTGGCGACCGAGCATCGGGGACCGCGTCCGCCTGGTCCCCAACCACGTGTGCGTCTCGGTGAACCTCCAGGATCGCCTTCTGGGACGGGACGGCGGAGCCCATCGCTGGATCGCCCTGGAAGGGCGGGGGAGGGGACCCTGGAGCGGCTGACCCGGGCGCGAGCGCAGGAGATCCTGGAGGCCGTCGCCGAGGTCCGGGTAGGGGTCGTGGGCGACCTGATGGTGGACCGATACGTCTCCGGCCGGGTGGACCGCATCTCACCGGAGGCCCCGGTGCCGGTGGTCCATGTGGAGGAGGAGTCCGCCGCCCTGGGAGGGGCCGGAAATGTCGCCGCCAACGTCGCCGCCCTCGGGGCCGCCTGCTCGGTGGTGGGCGTCGCCGGAGCCGACGAATCCGGACGTCGCCTCCGGGAGGAGCTGGAGCGGGTGGGGGTCCGGACGCAGGGGATGGTGGAAGCCTCCGACCGGCCCACCACCGTCAAGACCCGCGTCCTGGCCCGGCGGCAGCAGGTGGTGCGCTTCGACCACGAGTCCGAGGCGGACCTTCCCGACGACGTGGCCCGGGAGGTCGCCGGGGCCGTGGGGGCCCTCGCCGCCGACTGCGACGTGCTCATCCTGGAGGACTACAACAAGGGCGTGCTGGTCCCGACGGTGATCCGCGCCGCCGTAGAGGGCGCCGAGGCTTCAGGCATCCCCACCGTGGTGGATCCCAAGCGCCGCAACTTCTTCGCCTACGGGGGCGCGACGGTCTTCAAGCCCAACGCCAAGGAGCTCGCCGACGCCCTGGGCGAGTTCATCCACCCGGACGACCCGGAGTGGATGGAGCGGGCCCGGCGCCGGTTGGAGTGCGCCCACCTCCTCCTCACCCTGGGCGAGCGGGGGATGGCCCTTCAGACCGGAGACGGCAGCTTCGTCCGGGTGCCCACCGTGGCTCAGGCGGTCTATGATGTGTCCGGCGCCGGCGATACCGTCTCCGCGGTCGTGGCGGTGGCGTTGGCCGCCGGAGCCACCGCCGGCGAAGCCGCCATCCTCGCGAACCACGGGGCCGCCGTCGGCGTCACCAAGGTGGGCGTGGCCACGGTCCATCCCCAGGAGATCCTGGGGCACGTGGAGCAACGCCCGGAAGTGGTTGCGCCGGGCCACCCCGGCCCTTCACCCGCCGGCTGACCTTCGAGCCCCCCCGACCGCCGCCCACGCCATCGGCTCCCTTCGTCCCCACACCCCACGAGATCATGGACATCCGCACCATCCAGACCGACGACGCTCCCGCCGCCATCGGACCCTACAGCCAGGCCACCGTCAGCGACGGATGGATCTACTGCTCCGGACAGATCCCCATCGACCCCGAGTCCGGGGAGCTGGTGGAGGGCGACGTGGCGGCGCAGACCGAGCAGGTGCTCACGAACCTCCGCGCCGTCCTCGTGGCGGCGGGAGGCGACCTGGACACCGTCCTCAAGACCACCGTCTTCCTGTCGGACATGGAGGACTTCGGCGCCATGAACGAGGTGTACGCGCGCCATTTCGCCGACCACCGTCCGGCCCGCGCCGCCGTGGCCGCCCGGGACCTGCCCAAGTACGTGGACGTAGAGATCCAGTGCGTGGCACGGGTGCGCTCCTGAGACAGAATCCCCGGATGGGGTGGCGGACGAATGAGCATTTTCCCCGTTCCCGGTGTCCCGTAAGGGTGACGGGGATCCGCTCGCGCCCCACCTTTCCGCGAGGCTCCCCCTCCCTCGACCCACTCCCCAGCACACGAGGCAGCACACGGATGAAGATTGTTCGTACCCTTTCCCGGATCGCCCTGGCCCTGGCCCTGGCGATCCTCGCCCTTCC
>CAKZOQ010000024.1 GCA_937136445.1 uncultured Gemmatimonadota bacterium | reverse complement strand
CCTCCGCCTCAGCCGCCGCGCGGCCATCGAGGAGGAAGGCCGGGAGAAGATCGACGCCCTCGAGGGCAGCTGATCGGATCCGACGCGCGATCCCTCACGGGATCGACCGCGTGAGACGTCCGCGTGGGACGAAAGGGCACGGGCCGAGCGCCCGTGCCCTTTCGTCGTGGGTGGGCAGCCGAGCCCCTTTCCCCTGCAGCGAGGCCCCTTTTCCGGTGACCGACGAACGATTCCACGAGACCACGCTGGACAACGGCGTGCGCGTCCTCTCCGAGGACATCCCCGGTGTTCGGAGCGTGGCGGTAGGGGTGTGGGTGCGCCGTGGCTCCGCCCACGAGCGGCCGGAGCACCTTGGGGTGAGCCACCTGCTGGAGCACATGGTCTTCAAGGGGACGGAGCGACGCAGCGCCCACGAGCTGGCCCTCAGCCTGGAGAGCCTCGGGGGATCGCTGGACGCCTACACCACCCGGGAGCACACGGCCTACCAGGCCCGGGTGTTGGACGCCCACCTCCCCGAGGCGCTCGACGTCCTGGCGGACCTGGTGCGGCGCCCGCTGCTCCGGGAGGGTGATCTGGCGCTGGAGCGTCAGGTGGTCCTGGAGGAGATCGCCCAGGTGGAGGACGCCCCGGACGACCTGGCCTTCGAACTCCATGGAGACCGCCTCTGGAAGGGCCACCCGTACGGTCGGTCCATCCTGGGGACCCCCGACTCGGTGGCCTCCCTCTCGGCCGATACGCTGGCGGCGCTGCACCGGGGGGCCTACCAGGCCCGGAACCTGGTGGTGGCCGCAGCGGGCCGGGTGGAGCACGACGACCTGGTGAAGCAGGCCCGGGAGATGTTGGGCGATCTGAAGGGGGGCGACGTTCCGCCGGAGACTCCGCCCGTCGTAGGCGGGACCCGGACCGGGGACGAGCGGGTGGTGCGAGCCACCACCCAGACCCATGTGGTCTTCGGGGGAACGGGCCCCGCCCACGCCGACCCGGACCGCTACGCGGCCATCCTCCTCTCCTCGGCGCTGGGCGGCGGGATGAGTTCCCGTCTCTTCCAGCGGGTACGGGAGGCCGAGGGGCTCTGCTACACCGTCTTCACCTGGCACTCCTTCTGGGGGCGGGCGGGGGTGGTGGGCACCTACCTCAGCACCCGACCGGCCACGGAAGAGCGGGCGGTGGAGGTGGTTCGCGAGGAGCTGCAGCGGGTGGCGGACGAGGGGCTCCCGGCGGAGGAGCTTTCGCAGACCAAGCAGCAGGTGAAAGGTCAGGTCATGCTCTCGCTGGAGTCCACCGGGGCGCGCCTGCACCGCCTCGCGGCCGCCGGTCTCCACAATCGACCCTTCCGAGGACTGGACGAGCTTCTGGCGCGCATCGACGCCGTCACGGAGGACGACATCCGGCGGGTAGCGACGCGCCACTTCGCACCCGAGGGGCAACTGGTCCTACGCCTCGGTCCTGCCTAGCTTTTCCCGGGCTCGAGCGCCGTCCTTCGGAGACCACGGATCCCTCCGGATCGGCCCCCGATCCCGCCATCCCATCCCTACCCATCGATCGAGGAGCCCCATGCTCATCGGCGTGCCCAAAGAGATCAAGTCCGAGGAGTACCGCGTCGCCCTGACCCCCGCTGGCGCGGAGATGCTCACCCAGTCCGGCCACGATCTGGTGGTGGAGTCCGGGGCCGGGGTGGGAAGCGGCTTCACCGACGACTTCTACGAGGCCGCCGGAGCCGAGATCGTGGAGACCGCCGAGGAGGTCTGGGAGCGGTCGGTGATGATCATGAAGGTGAAGGAGCCCATCCGGGTGGAGTGGCCCCGCATCCGCGAGGGCCAGCTCCTGTTCACCTACTTCCACTTTGCCGCCGACGAGGGCCTGACCCGGGCCGTTCTGGAGTCGGGAGCCACCGCCATCGCCTACGAGACGGTGGAGCTGGAGACCGGCGAGCTGCCTCTTCTCACCCCCATGTCCGAGGTGGCGGGGCGCATGGCGGTGCAGGAGGGCGCCAAGTACCTGGAGCGGCCCCAGGGCGGGCTCGGTGTGCTTCTGGGCGGCGTCCCCGGTGTGCTTCCCGGCAAGGTCCTGGTGCTGGGCGGCGGGGTGGTGGGGACCAACGCCGCCAAGATGGCGGCCGGGCTCGGAGCCCGGGTCCACATCATGGACATCGACCTCGACCGGCTCCGCTACCTGGACGACGTCATGCCGGCCAACGTGAACCTCCTCTTCAGCACCCGATACGCCATCCGGAAGCAGGTGGAGGACGCCGACCTCATCATCGGCGCCGTCCTCATCCCCGGAGCCAAGGCACCGAACCTGATCACCAGAGAGGACCTCAAGCTCATGCGTCCGGGCACCGTCATCGTGGACGTGGCCGTGGACCAGGGCGGCTGCGTGGAGACCATCCGACCCACCACCCACGTGGACCCGGTCTACGTGGTGGACGACGTCATCCACTACGGGGTGGCGAACATGCCCGGGGGCGTGCCGCGCTCCAGCACCCTGGCCCTCACCAACGCCACCCTCCCATACGCGCTGGCACTGGCGGGGAAGGGGTGGAAGCAGGCCTGCGTGGACGACCCGGCACTCCGCCGCGGCGTGAACGTCTCAGACGGCACGCTCACCTACCGGGGCGTGGCGGCGGCCTTCGGGATGGAGCTCACCGCCGTGGACCGCGTGCTCCGGCCCGCCTCCCAGGCGTGAGGGTCGCCTTCCAGCGCCTCCCGTCGAACCCGGACCTCCCCCTCCCGTCCCGGGCCACCTCCCAGGCGGCGGGGTACGACATCCGCTGCGCCGAGGAGGGCGTGGTCCTTCAGCCCGGGGAGATCCGGTTGGTGGCCACCGGCCTCGTCATGGAGCTCCCCGAGGGTGTGGAGTGCCAGGTGCGCCCCCGGTCCGGGCTGGCCCTCCGGCACGGGGTCACCCTTCCCAACAGTCCCGGCACCATCGATCCGGACTATCGGGGGGAGCTCAAGGTCATCCTCCAGAACACCGGTGCCGACGCGGTACCGCTGGAGCGAGGCAGCCGCATCGCGCAGCTCGTCTTCGCCCGCTTCGAGACCCCCGAAGTGGCGGAGGTGGGAGCCCTCTCGGAGACCGCCCGGGGCCAAGGTGGGTTCGGGAGCACCGGACGCTCGTGAAGGCCCGGATCTTGCAGAGTTCTCGGCCCCCCGGCGGGGTGGCTTTTCCCTCCCGGTAAACGTATGTTCTCGGGCCCTTCCGGGCCCTCCTCCATCGTCTGAGCCTCCCACAGATCCCTCTCTTGTCCCTCTTGAGCAATTGGCTGAATTCCGGGCGCCTGATACCGGTGAACGACATCGCCGTGGACCTGGGCACCGCCAACACCCTCGTCTATGTGAAGGGCGAAGGAATCGTCCTCAACGAACCGTCCGTGGTGGCGGTGGAGAAGGGGGGCTCCAAGCGCATCATGGGGATCGGTCTGGAGGCCAAGCGCATGCTGGGCCGGACGCCCGAGGGGATCGAGGCCATCCGGCCGCTGAAGGACGGCGTCATCGCCGACGTGGACGTGACGGAGATGATGCTCCGCCACTTCCTCAAGCAGGTCACCGCCAAGCGGATCTTCCGGATCAAGCCGAGGGTGGTGGTGGGCGTGCCGTCGGGCATCACCGAGCTGGAGCGCCGTGCGGTCCGCTCCTCGGCCATGGCGGCCGGAGCCAAGGCTGTCTACATGTCGGACGAGCCCATGGCTGCCGCCATCGGGGTGGGGCTGCCGGTGGAGACGCCCACGGGCAACATGGTCATCGACATCGGCGGTGGCACCACCGAGATCGCCGTCATCGCCCTCTCCGGCATCGTCTCCAACACCTCCATCCGGGTGGGCGGTGACGAGCTGGATTCGGCCATCGTCACCTTCCTTCGCAAGAACTACAACCTCCTCATCGGGGAGCCCACGGCGGAGGCCATCAAGATCCAGATCGGGTCGGCCTTCGACTTCGGGGAGGAGCGGGAGATGGACGTGAAGGGGCGGGACCTGGTGAGCGGGATCCCCAAGACGGTCACCGTCCACTCCCAGGAGGTCCGGGAGTGCATCCAGGAGCCCATCCAGGCCATCGTCGAGGCGGTGCGCCGGGCTCTGGAGATCACCCCGCCGGAGCTCTCCTCCGACATCGTGGACCGGGGCATCGTCATGACGGGGGGCGGGGCGCTCATCAGAGGGCTGGACCGCCTCCTGCAGCACGAGACGAACCTCCCCATCCATGTGGACGAGGAGCCGCTCACCTGCGTGGTCCGGGGCGCCGGCCGCATTCTCGACGACCTCCACAAGTACCGGTCCGTTCTCGTAACCTGAGCTGCCCGGACCTCCCCCAGGAGTCGTCAACGTGCTTCCCTACGGCGCCGAGTCCGAGTCCCCCGGCGGGCGTCGTCAGGTCACCGTCGCGGTGGTGTTCGTGCTGGTCGCGCTGGTCGTGACCTACCTCCCCGAGGCGGCGCAGCAGCAGATGTCCTCTGCGCTCAGGGCCTCCCTCCTCCGGCCCTTCATCGAGACCCAACGGGTCCTGGTGGACACCCGTGTTCGGGCATCGGAGGTGGAGGTGCTCCAGGCCCGTCTCGACTCCCTCACCACCATCCTCTCCACCCAGGCGACGCTGGCGGTGGAGAACCGTCGGCTGCGGGCCCTCCTGGAGCTCGGGGATCGGGTGGGGCCCTCCTACCGGGCGGCGTCGGTCCTCCGGCCGGGCACGCCGGGCTCGGAGAGCATGTTCCTCCTCCTCGTGGGGGCGGGCGCCGGGGTGGTGGAGGGTGCGCCGGTGGTGGACCGACGGGGGCTGGTGGGCGTCATCCGCGAGGTCCGTCCCGAGACCTCGGTGGGGATGGACTGGACCCATCCGGACTTCCGGGCCAGCGCCATGGTCGCCGACGGGTCCTCCTTCGGCATGGTGGAGAATCGGCGGGGCGCCTTCCGGGAGGAGGATCGGCTGGTCCTCACCGGCGGAGCCTACCACGAGGAGGTGGCGGACGGCACGCTGGTGGTCACCTCCGGGCTGGGCGGGGTCTTCCCCCGGGGGATCCCCATCGGCCGGGTGGACGGGGTGGCCGAGGTCCAGGCCCAGTGGCGGAAGAGCTACTGGCTGGAGCCCATGGTGGAGCCGGCTTCGGCGAGCCACGTGCTCGTCCAGGTGGGGCAGACCTCCCTGGAGGACATGACCCGGGCGTTCCTGCCGGACAGCCTGCAGTCCCCCGTGGAGGCGCCGGCGGAGGTGGACTCGGCCTTCGTGGGGCCGCCCTCGCCACCCCCGGAAGGCCCGAACGATGGGCCGGGTGGGGGTACGCGGTGAAGACCCGGCCGCTCCTCTGGGTGGTGGTGGGTCTCTTCGTGGTCCTCCATCTCTTCCTGCACGTGGGGCTGGGACTGGGTGCGGTGGCGCCGGACCTGCTGACGGTGGCGCTCCTCCTCCTGGCCCGTGAGGTGAAGGTGGGCGTGGCGGCCGGGACGGGTTTCGGCCTGGGCCTCCTGGAGGATGCGCTGAGCGTGCTCTCCTTCGGAGCCAACGCGGTGGCCATGTCGGTGACCGGGGCGCTGGGCGCACTCACACGGGACCTCTTCGTCGGGGACTCGTTGATCTTCCTGGTGTCGTACTTCGCGCTGGGCAAGTGGCTCCGGGATCTGCTGCACTGGTTGGTGGTAGGACAAGACCTGCGGCAATCCTTCGTGGACCAGATGCTGGTGCAGGGCTCGCTGGCGGCACTCTACGCCGCGGCCGTGGCGGTCCTGGCGCTGGCCCTCACCGGACTCTGGGGAGAGCCCGACGCATGAAGACGCACCACCCCCTCGCACGCCGGGCTCGCGCTCGCGGGGCCTTCGTGATCCTGGCCCTCTTCCTGGGCCTGCTCTGCGCGGCCTTCTTCCGGGTCCAGGTCCTCCGCTCGGACACCTGGGAGCTCCGGGCCGAATCCAACCGGCTCCGCCAGCTTCCGGTGCCAGCTCCCCGAGGCACCATCTACGACCGCCAGGGACGCATCCTGGCCGACAACGTCCCCGGGTACGCCATCACCCTCCTCCCGGGGCCGCCGGACTCCATCCGGAGCACGCTGGATCGCATGCAGCCCCATCTGGGGATCACCGACGGGCGCATCGACCAGCTCATGGCGGACTTCCGCCGCTACGGCACCGAGGTCGTGGTGGACAACGACGCCGACTTCGAGGTGGTGAGCGCGCTGGAGGAGCGGCGAACCGAGTTCCCCGACGTCTACGTGGAGATGCGGCCCCGGCGTCGCTATCCCGCCGGAGGGTCCGTTGCCCACGTCCTGGGCTATGTCGGTGAGATCACCGGCGACGAGCTCCAGGACTCGGCCTTCTCCGGCGACCGCTACGACCAGGGGATGGTGGTGGGGAAGACGGGGATCGAGCGGCAGTACGAACCACGGCTGCAGGGGGAGCGAGGTCTCCGATACGTCGAGGTGGACGCCCGGGGGCGGATCGTCGGCGACTTCTCGGGCTTCACCGCGGATCCCGGCCAGGCCGGCCAGGAGCTGCGACTGAACCTGGACCTGGAACTCCATCAGTGGGTGGACCAGATCTGGCCCGACTCCATGGCCGGGGCGCTGGTGGCTCTGGACCCCGCCGACGGAGGGGTGCTGGCCCTCTACTCGGCGCCGAACTTCGACCCCAACGCCTTCGTCGGCGGCATCGCCTCCGAGCCCTGGGAGCGGCTCAACACGGACGAGCAGAAGCCCCTTTACAACCGGGCCGTCCTCGGGCTGTACGCGCCTGCCAGCACCTGGAAGCTGGCGACGGCGGGCATCGCCTTGGACTCCGACGTGGTCACCCCCGACGAGGTCATGCCCGTCCCGTGCCGGGGATCCTGGTACTGGGGCGGGCGCAGCTGGGGCTGCTGGGACGACGACGGCCACGGC
>CAKZOQ010000023.1 GCA_937136445.1 uncultured Gemmatimonadota bacterium | reverse complement strand
GCGGGAAGGGATGCGAACGCCCTGGTCCGTCTCTTGCGCTCGTGGCAGGTCGGCGTCTACCGTCGCCCGGTTCACCCCGCCCCTTCGCGCGCCCACCCGAGGACCACTCCATGTACGTGCCACGCGCCTCCGCGACCCTTTCCACCCTCCTCCTAACCCTGGGCCTCGCCGCCTGCGGAGGAGGCGACGCGCCCGCCGAGGGCGAGGCCGACATGCCCGCCGAATCCGCCGAGAGCGCCTCCGACGAGTCGCCGGCCATGCCCGACGCCCACGTGCCCGCACTCCTCGCCTCCGGGGAAGCCGTCTTCGGAATCTTCTCCGGCGACCACACCGCCGAGGCCGGCGCCGCCATGGCCGATGTCCGCAACACGGACTTCGTCTTCTACTCGCTGGAGAGCGGGCCCTTCGACATGGAGGCCATGGAGGCCTACATCCAGGGCATGCAGACGGCGTCCATGGAGATGGGGGTGGCCCCCCACCCCGTGCTGCTGCGCATCCCGCCCATCCACCTGGACACCGCCGCCGCCCGGGACCACGTCACCCGAGGGCTGGCCACCGGGGCCGACGGGATCGTCTATCCCCACGTGGTGACCCCCGACGAGGCCGCGCTCTCCAGCGAACTCCTGGGGAACGGTCTCTATCCCACCGACCCCACCGGACACCTCACCAACGTGGTGCTCATCGAGGATCAGGAGGGCATCTCCAACGCCATGGAGATCGTGGGCACCCCCGGCGTGAGCGTGGCCATCCCCGGCCCCGGCGACCTGAGCCGGGCCTACGAAGGCGACATGGAGGCGGTGGAGAACGCCATCCAGACGGTGCTGGCCGCCTGCCTCGAGCTGGACGTCGCCTGCGGCATCACCGCCGGCGTGGACGACATCGGGGAGCGGCTGGACCAGGGCTTCCGGTTCATCATCGTCACGCAGCCCGAGGCGCTTGCGGTGGGCATGGAGCACGCGGGACGATGAGGACCCTTCTGCGTACCACCACTCTGGCCCTGGTGCTGGGCGCGTGGGCTTGCGGGGGAGGCGAGGCGCCTGCCGACGCAGGGGACGGCACCGAGCCGGGCGCTGCCGCAACGGAGGGGGCGGGCGAGTCCATGGCCGCATCGGCCGGCGCCGACGGGACGGACCGGAGCCTCTTCGAGCTCTGGAACGACGGCGCCATGGGCTTCGGCGTCTACGTGCCGCAGGAGCAGTACACCGAGGCGGGGGCGGCCGAGCTCGCCGCGAACCCCCTCTACGACTTCCTCTTCCTGAACCTCGAGGGCGCCTACGAACCGGCGGCCGTGGAGAGCGTCTCGGCGGGCGTGGGCATGGCCGATGCGGGCTCGCCTCCGATCCTCCTGGTGCGCATTCCGCCCATGTCCGCCGCCGGGGAGGACACCACCCGGGAGCGGGTCGACGAGATCCTCGCCGCCGGCGCCGACGGGGTGACGCTGCCCCACATCCGTGACGTGGACGAGGCCCGCACGGCCATCTCCCTCTTCGAGGGCCAGGACGTCTGGTCGCCGGACAACCCCGACGGGACCGTCCTGGCCATGATCATGCTGGAGGACCCCCAGGCCATCGCGCAGCTCGACCAGATCATCGAGCTGGGCGGCTACTCGGTCCTGGCCTGCGGCATTGGAAGCCTGACCGGAGCTCTGGACGGCGATGGGGAGCAGGCCGAAGCCATGTGCGCCGAGGTCCGCGATCGGGGCCAGGCGGCGGGCTACGCCAGCGTCATCACCGCCGACGCCGGCAACATCGAGCAGCGAGTGGACGAGGGACACCTGGCCCTCCTCATGTTCGGCGCGGAGGCCGATGACGTCATCCGGGCGGGGATGGAGCTGGCAGGGCGGTAGGAGCCCGCCACCCCATCAACCCACAACCCTACGGCAGCTCCCCGTTCAGCTCGGCGTAGACCTGCTGGATGGCGCGGGGCTTCTGGCTGCTCACCAGTGACCAATCCTCGAGCTCGCCCATGTCCGCCTGGGCCTGGGCCTCTTCAAGGCTGAGCCCCATCTGGTGGAGGCGCGTCGCCTCCTGGACCACGGTGGCCACCGCGTCCCGATAGATCCGCAGTTCCTCCTCCAGGATCTCCGGGGACTCCACGAAGCCGTGGCCGGGCACGTAGGTCTCCACGTCCATGGCCAGCGCGGCGTCCAGCATGTCCACCCACTCGCTGGGATACGCCGATCGCATGGCGGGAAAGACCCGGTTGAGGTAGGCCTCGCTCAGGAAGAGGACGGACTCCTCGGGCAGGTGGACCGCCAGGTCGCCGCCGGTATGGGCCCGGCCCAGGAAGAGGATCTCCACGGTGGTGCCCCCCAGCTCCAGGACCTGCTGATCGTCCACGAGGACGGTGGCCATGGGGAGAGGGTCGGCGTCGGCGGGACGGTCGGCGGCCATCCCTTCCAGGTTCGCGGCGGAGGTGGGGTGGGCGTAGACCTCCACC
>CAKZOQ010000022.1 GCA_937136445.1 uncultured Gemmatimonadota bacterium | reverse complement strand
TGGAGCGGGCCCGGGCGGTGAAGCTCGTCGTGGTGGATGTGGACGGGGTGCTCACCGACGCCGGCGTCTACATCGGGGCCACCGAGTCCGGCGAGGCGGTAGAGCTGAAGCGCTTCGACATCCAGGACGGTCTGGGGCTGAAGTTCCTCCAGCGGGCCGGGCTGCAGGTGGCGCTGGTCTCCGGCCGGGTGTCCCAGGCCACCCGCCTCCGGGCGGAGGAGCTGGGGGTGGAGTGCCACCAGGACGCTGGAGCTCAGAAGGTCCCACTGGTTCGGGAGCTCATGGTCCGGGACGGCCTGGAGTGGGCCCAGGTGGCCATGATCGCCGACGACCTGCCGGACATGGCCGTCTTCCGGCACGTGGGGCTCGGGGTGGCAGTGGCCAACGCCGTCCCCTCCATTCGGGAAGCGGCCCACTGGTGCACCAGTTCTCGAGGAGGCCATGGGGCCGTCCGGGAGTTCGCCGACGCCCTCCTCCACGCCCGAGGCGAGCTGGACCGCATCCAGGATGCCTACGTCGCCGAGCGGAGCGGCTCATGAGTCGTACCACCTCGCACCCTGGGGCGCCGTCCGGGTCCGATGTCGGGTCGGAGGCGGTGGACGGGTCCGAAGGGGACCAGGCCATCCTCGAGGAGGCCCGCCGGGTCCTTCGTCTCGAAGCCGCTTCGGTGGACGCGCTGGTCGGGCGCCTGGACGAGAAGTTCGTACGTGCCAGCCGGCTCCTGGCCGGTGCCGAGGGACGGGTGGTGGTGAGCGGGCTGGGCAAGAGCGGTCACGTCGCGCGCAAGCTGGCCTCCACCCTCACCTCCACCGGGACGCCGGCGAGCTACCTTCACCCGGTGGAGAGCCTCCACGGGGACATGGGGATCATCGGTCGGAGGGACGTGGCCATCCTGGTCTCCAAGTCCGGCGAGACGCAGGAGCTCGCGGGCCTCATGGACTACCTCCTCCGCATGGGGGTGCCCATCGTGGCCCTCACCGGACGGCCCGAGTCGGAGCTGGCCCGCCACGCCACCGTGGTGCTGGACTGCTCCGTGGCGGAGGAAGCCTGCCCCATGGACTTGGCTCCCACTTCGTCCACCACGGCGGCCCTGGCCATGGGCGACGCCCTGGCGGTGGTGGTCCTCCAACTGAAGGGCTTCGAGGCCGAGGACTTCGCCCTCCTGCACCCCGGAGGCACCTTGGGCCGGACCCTCACCCTGGGGGTCCGGGACGTCATGGTGTCCGACGAGGTCCCGACCCTGCCCCCGGACGCCACCATCCGCGAGGCCATCGCGCCTCTGGCGAAGATGCGGGGAACGGTGGTGGTGGTGGACGCGCAGACCCGTCTGGCGGGCGTCCTCACGGCCGGAGACCTCACCCGGCTCATGGAGCGGGACCCGAACTTCCTCCAGCGGCCGGTGTCCGACGTCATGACCCGGGAGCCGAAGGTTGCCGCCCTGGACGAGCTGGCGGCAGCTGCCGTACGCCGCATGGAGGAGTTCGGGATCATGGCGCTCCCCGTGCTGGACCAGGAGCGTCGGGTACGGGGCATCGTCCACCTCCATGACATTCTCAGATCAGGTGTCGTATGACCATGGCACACAAGAAGATCCGTACGATCGCCATGGTCGTGTTCGTCGCGTGCCTGCCGGTCTTCGGAGCCTGCCAGGAGACCACCGACGCGCCGGTGGCCGCCCCCGAATTGCAGGAGCTCGGAGCCGACCTGGTCTACTACGGCATGGAGAGCTTCCTCACCGCCGAGGGTGTGCGAGAGGGCCGGATCCGCGCAGATACGGCCTATACCTACGCCGAGGTCGGCGAAGTGCACATGCGGGGGATGGAGTTGGTGCTCTACGAAGAGGACGGTCGGGCCCGGGCCACCATCACCGCGCGGGAAGGGGAGATGGAGGACGGCTCCGACCGCATGGTGGCGCGGGGCGACGTGGTCCTGGTGGTCCACTCCGACGGTCGGAAGATCGAGACCGCCGAACTCCATTACGATCCGGACCGGGATCGGATCTGGAGCGATTCCACGACCGTGCAGACCCTGCCGGGCGGGCGGGTGACCCAGGGGACGGCCTTCGAGTCCGATCTGGACTTCACCGAGGTCCGGATCGAGAACCCCCGCGGCTCCATCGGCGCGGTGGGCGGGTGATCCGTGACTCCAGGCCTCCGGAGACTCGTCATGGCTAGCCTGGCCTTCGCCGCCGGGGTCGGGACCTGGTCCGGTCCATGGGCCTCCTCCCTGGAGGCGCAGGACGCTTCATGCGAGTTCCTGGACGGCACGACGGGGCTGAACATGATCACCCTCGCCGGAGGGAACGGGACCATCACCTACCTGAGCAACCCGAGGATCGGGTGCCCCGACGGGGTCCGCATCGAGGCCGACTCCGCCATCTCGTACTCGGCCCAGGACCTGACCCACCTCCTGGGGTCGGTCCGGTTCGTGGACGGCGAGCGCACCCTCTGGTCCCAGGAGGCCCGCTACTTCGCCAACACGGGCCGGCTGCAGGCCTCGGGCGACGTTCTTCTGGAGGACGCCTCCGACGGTTCGGTCATCGAGGACGGGGACCTGGTCTACCTGCGGGCCAACGACATCCGCGACCAGGCGGACCTTACCGTGACCACGGCGCTGGACGGGGTGCGGCCCAGGGCGATCCTCCCGGTCCGGGCGCAGGCCGATTCGGCCGTCGCGGACAGCCTGGTGGCGCCGCTCGACAGCCTGGCGAGTCCTCCGGACAGCCTGGCGATTCGGCCCGATACGTCGGCGAGCCCGGGGGACAGCCTGCCCATGCCGGTGGACGACTCGGTCGCTCCCGCCGTGGACTCCCTTCCCTCGCCGATGGACTCCTTACAGCCTCCTTCCGATTCGACCGTGGCCCCTGCCGAGGCGGACCGGCCCATGGCCCCGGCGGACACCACGCCGCCCACCCCCTACGAGGTCGTGGCGGACCGCCTCCACCTGGTGGGGGAGGGGTACTTCGAGGCGATGGGGAATGCGGTCATCGACCGCGACTCCCTCCACGCCACGGCGGACCGGGCCGAGTACGACGAAGGGGTGGGCTACCTGCTCTTGGAGGGGCAGGCCCGGGTGGACGGCGCCGACTACGACCTCACCGCCGACGCCATCCGTCTGGAGCTCGCCGGGACCGAGACCCGGGCGGTCGAGGCGCGGCGCAACGCCCTCCTCACCGGAGAGCAGATCCGTCTGGAGTCCCCGGTGATCCATCTCTTCCTCACCGAGGGGCGCCTCGATCGGCTGGTGGCGGTCCCCATGGAGCCGTCGGTGGCCGACAGCGTGGCCCCGGGCGACACGACACTCCTGGGGCGCCCGGTGGCCACCGCCGAGGACTTCGTCTTGGTGGCGGACTCCCTGGACGTGCGGGCGCCTGGCGAGGCGTTGGATCGGATCGTGGCGGTGGGCCAGGCTCGAGGGGAGTCCATGGCTCGGGACTCACTCAACGTGGAGAAGCTCCCGCCGGTGGCCCGTCGGGACTGGATGGTGGGCGACACCATCGTCGCCTCCTTCCGTCCCGACACCACGCCCGACCCCGGATCGGTCCCGGCGGCGGACTCGGCGGGCGCCCGGCAGGGCTACGTCCTGGACCGACTCGTCGCCACGGGCTCGGCACGATCGCTCTACCGGCTGGTCCCGACGGAGGGATCGCTGCAGCCGGGCGTGGACCCGCCGGCTCTCCACTACGTCACCGGTCGTCGCATCACCATCATCATGGGTGCCGGCGAGGTGGAGGACATGCAGGTGGAGGGCCCGACCCGAGGCTACCACCTGGAGCCCCTCAGGCCGCTCCCCGACAGTGCCGTCGCCGACTCTCTTGCCGTCGACCCGGCGGCCTCCGACTCCGTCGTCGCGGACACGACGTCCGCCCCGGATGCCAGGCTGGGCCCCGGGCCGAGAGCCGACGCCGGCACGGCGGGTCGGCCGACCCTGAGAGGACGCGGCGTGCCGGGCCTACGGCTGCCGGTCTCGCCGCTACCGGCGCGTCCGAGCGCTCCGGTCCTTCCTCGCGCCGCCCGTCCGGCCGCCCTCCGGAGGCGACCATGACCCCCTCGGACCTGCGTGCCTGGACCCGGGCGCGTCCACCCAGGGAACTCCCGGAGCTCGTGGGCCTCCGTGCCTTCGTGGCGGAGGTGGACGCCGAGGGCCGTCTGGCCCGGCAGGAATGGCTCGTCGCCCTTCACCGCGGCATGGAGCGGGTGGTGGAGGCGTTGGGAGGTCCGTCACCTTCGCGCCT
This sequence comes from uncultured Gemmatimonadota bacterium, assembly GCA_937136445.1. Taxonomy (GTDB): domain Bacteria; phylum Gemmatimonadota; class Gemmatimonadetes; order Longimicrobiales; family Gaopeijiaceae; genus JAJCZZ01. The sequence goes on along the minus strand of CAKZOQ010000022.1, from coordinate 233 downwards.
GGGCGGCGAGGACGCCGAGGCGTACGGGGAGCTGCTGGATCAGCGGATCCTCCCGGCGTTGGAGGAGGCGAGCCTGGTGCGCCGGGATCCCTCGGGAGACGCCTGGTCCGCCGCGGTGCTGGACGACGGGCTGGTGGACTCCCTCCGGGACACCGTCGGGGAGGGCCGGTCGGTGCTCCTGGCGGAGCTGGACGAGGCCGTGAAGGCGCTGGAGGCTCGCCGCGCCGACTTCG
>CAKZOQ010000021.1 GCA_937136445.1 uncultured Gemmatimonadota bacterium | reverse complement strand
CCGCGCCGAAGTCGGTCCGGTTGAAGAAATCCATCAGAGGCGGATCATGGGAGGCCTCGGAAGCTCGTCAGCAATTCAGCTTGACGCGCTCGCCGTGGATCCGCGCATCATCGTTGGCCTCGATGAACACGTCGCCCCGAGTGGAGCGGATCGTCGTCGTCCGTGCCTGATGTACCGCATCTCCGCCCGCGACGGAGACGACCTCGTCCTCCGCCTCCGTCCGGACGTCGCCTTCGCTACGGAGCAGAATTCTGCGGCGAGCGTGCACGGCATACTCCTCACACCGGACCCGGACCGTATCGGTCGCGTCGAGCTCCAGTTCGGCGGCCTGGAACCGGAGCTTCGGCCCCTCGGCGGTGAACCGGATGGACAGCTCGACCTCCCCGGTGGGCGAACGGACCGTGATGGACTCCCCCTCGCTCTGGCCGGCCTCCTCATCTACCTCGGAGCTTACGGTGAGGACGCGGCCCGACGGGAAGCTGATCTCCTCGGGGGGCCGACCTTCGACGATCTGGACGCCCCGCCCCCGAAACACAGCGGTTTCGGCGCTGCGGGTGAATCGTGCGGCGCGTGGCGGGTCGTGCATGGGCGTGTCGGACATCGGTTCTCCTTCGGGGTGGACGGTCAGCAGTTGTGCTTCACCATGGCGCCCTTGATCTCGTGGGAGGCGCCCGCGGTGGTCGTGATGGCGGGAGAGGAGCTCTCCAGGGAGCCCGGCGTGAGCTTGATGGAGGTCCCTCCCACCTTGAGCTCGATCTGCGCCCCGGCCTCGATGGTGATCTGAGCTCCGGCCTTCAGCGTGAGGTTGGCGCCGGCCTCGATGACGCCGTCGGCCCCGATCTGCACTGCCCGGTTGGACCCCACCTCGACGGCGTCGTTGGCGCCCACGCTGCTGGAACGGTCGGACGACACGGTGAGGGTCCGACCACCTGAGACGCCGACGGTCTGGCCTCCCCCCACCGACGTCGCCTGGTCGGCACCCACCGATTTCGATTCGTTCCCGCCCACACTCGCCTCCCGGTTTCCGCCGACCTCCAGCGTCTGGTCCGCGCCGACGGTGAGCGCGTCGTTCGTCGCTACCGACGCGGTGCGGTTGTTCCCGACGTCCTCGGTAGCGTCGTTGCCCACCGTGGTGCTCATGTCGAACTGGGCGTGGACCGTGACGCCCTCCTCTCCGGCCGTGTCGTTCACCGAGATCTGGTTGAACCCACCGCCGCCGGGCGTGGAGCGGGAGATCATGCCCTGGCTCATCCCGCCCTCGGTCGGGTCCAGCGGAGGGGTCTGCTCGGCGTTGTAGACGCTGCCGACGATGAGGGGTCGGTCGGGATCTCCTTCCAGGAAACCGACGACGACCTCCTGGCCGATGCGTGGGATGGTGAGGGAGCCATAGCCCTTCCCGGCCCAGGGGGTGGCGACGCGGAGCCAGCATGAGCTGTTCTCGTCGAGCTGGCCGTGTCGGTCCCAGTGGAACTGGACCTTCACCCGGCCATGGCTGTCGGTCCAGATCTCCTCGCCGCTCTTGCCCACCACCACCGCTGTCTGGGGGCCGTGGACCACCGGAGCCGGCGTCCGTCGGGCCGGGCGGAAGGGCACCTCGGAGGGGAGCGCGAGGAATTCATTTCGGTATTCGAAGCCGCCGGAACCCCGGCTCCGCACCCCGGCGTTCCGGGCGTGGTGGCGCACCGTCCGCACCAGGTACTCCCGGTTGTGTCCGCTCAGCGGATGGCCCCGCAGCTCGAAGGTGCGGGCGCTGCAGAGGGCCCGGACGTCTCCGTCTCCTCGGACGGTATGGTACTCCGCCTCGCGGGCCTCGAGTTGGAGCCGGGCGATCCGGTCACCGTCGTCCAGGGTCGAGTAATCCCCCGGGTAGTCGTAGATCTCCAACGACGTCAGGCCCGACACCTCCGGCTCGCCCTCCAGCGTCGCCTCCAGGCTCACCGAGGGGTTCAGGTAGTCGTAGTCCCGAAGCACCACCTTGCCCGAGTGGATGGACCGCTCCTGCGCCAGGCTGCGGATCACGTCCGTCTCGCCGATCACCCCGTCGGTGTCGAAGAGGAACGAGCCGCCGGCCGCCGCTGGCTCGAAAGCCTGATTGTCGTCGGCAAGGACCAGGAGGTGGCGCTCCTCTTCGTGCTCGAAGAAGTAGAAGATTCCCTCCTCCTCCAGGAGCCGCGAGACGAAGGCCCAGTCGGTCTCCCGGTACTGCACGCAGTATTCCCGCTTCGCGTAGGGCCGGGTGCAGCGCAGGTCGAAGTCCGAATGCCCCAGATCGCCGAAGACCTGCTCCACGATCTCCAGGACCGTCATCTCCTGGAAGATCCGGCTCTGACGCGAATAGGTGAGGAGGGTGGTCCATGGCACGATCTCCGCCTCGTACCGGGAGAACTCGGCCTGGACGTCGCTCTGCGTGAACCGGTTGACCAGCCCGTGGATGAAGCGCTGCTCGCCGTCCGGCAGGTCCATCCGCAGGAGCAGCGCCGTTCCCAGCACGTCGGCGGCCTCGATCTCACGATCCTCCGAGATCATGTCGAGCTCGAAGGTGAAGAGGCGAGACACCCCCTCCACACCGTGATAGGCCTCGAGGAGGAGCGCGTCCGGGCCCAGCACGCCCTCCACCGTCATGGGGCGCCCCGCCTGGGTCGTCGTCGTCACCATGTCTGCCTCCTCACTCTGCGGCCGTCGATCCGGCTCCCGAATCCCCGCCGCCGCCGGCGTAGGTGAAGGAGCCGTCGTCGCCGATGCTGACATGGATGCGCTCCGGGCTCCGGTCCTCGGCCATGGAGGTCAGGAGGAGCCGGGACACCTCGGGCAGCATCGTGTTGGTCAGGATGTTGTCGATGTTGCGGGCGCCGCTCTCCACCTCCGTGCAGCGCGCCGCCACCTCCGCCAGGGCTTCGTCGGCGATGTGGAGGTCCACTCCGTGGGTCGCGTGGATGCGTCGCTGGACCTTCCCGACCTTGAGGTCGATGATCTGCCGAAGGGCGTCGTCGCGCACCGGGTAGTACGGCACGATGACCGTCCGCCCCAGGAAGGCCGGCTTGAAGGCCTCGTCGAGCTCCGGTTTCAATGCCTTGGCCAGCCCTTTCGGCGAGGGCATGGTCTCCGGGTCCGCCGTGAGCTTCATGAGGGTATCGGTGGCGGTGTTCGAGGTCAGGATCAGGATGCAGTTCTTGAAGTCGATCTCCCGACCCTCGCCGTCCTCCATCCGGCCCTTGTCGAAGACCTGGAAGAAGAGCTCCAGGACGTCCGGGTGGGCCTTCTCGATCTCGTCCAGGAGCACCACCGAATAGGGGCGCCGGCGAACGGCCTCGGTGAGGACGCCCCCCTCGCCGTATCCTACGTAGCCCGGAGGCGAGCCCTTGAGCGTGGAGACGGTGTGGGCCTCCTGGAACTCCGACATGTTGATGGTGATGAGGTTGTGCTCCCCACCGTAGAGGAGGTCGGAGAGGGCCAGAGCGGTCTCCGTCTTCCCCACCCCCGACGGCCCGACGAGGAGGAAGACGCCCACGGGCTTCTCCGGGTCCTCGATGCCGGCCCGGGAGGTGCGGACCCGCTGGCTGATGATCTCCAGGGCGTGGTCCTGCCCGATGATCCGCCGGCCGAGCTGCACCTCCAGGGCGAGGGCGGCTTCGATGTCGTCGCGGAGCATCTTGCCCACCGGGATCCCGGTCCACCCCGAGACGACCTCTCCCACGAGCTCGGCGTCCACGCAGACGGGGACGAGGGGCTCCTCCCCCTGGAGGGCCTCCAACTCGTCGTTGAGCTCGGCGAGCCGAGCCCG
>CAKZOQ010000020.1 GCA_937136445.1 uncultured Gemmatimonadota bacterium | reverse complement strand
GCGGACACGACGGTGAGCTTCGGCGCCCCGAAGCTGGGCTGCCTCCTGGCTCCGGGACGGGCCCGGTGCGGTCGGGTGGTCTCGGTGGAGATGGGCTTCCCACCTCTGGAGGGCCTGGAGCACGGCGCCTTCGCCGTCACCCCGGCATGGGCCGTGGAGCGCGAACCGGCCCGGGACCCCGACACCCACAAGAACGCCGTGGGGCGCCTGGTGGTGGTGGCGGGAGGGCGCGGGATGGCTGGAGCGGCGGTCCTGGCGACCCGGGCCGGCTTCCGGGCCGGCGCCGGCCTCGTCCAGGTGGTGAGCCACCCGGACAACCGGACCATCCTCCAGGGGGCGGTCCCGGAGGCCATCTTCCTGGACGCCGCCGACGAAGCGGCCCTCGCCTCCGCTCTCTCCGAGGCCCACGCGGTGGCGGCGGGCCCGGGCCTGGGGACCGACGCATGGGCCACGGAGCTCATGGAGAAGGTGCTGGCGAGTTCCTCCGGGGTGGGCACCGTCCTCGATGCCGACGCCCTCAACCTGGTGGCCGCGGGAGCGCTGCCGGCACCGAAGGCCCTCGGCGAAGGCCGACCCCTCCTCCTCACCCCCCACCCCGGGGAGATGCGTCGGCTGGCGGAGGGCCTGGAGCTGGGTTCTCCTCCCGACGACGTGGTGGGGCGGGCCCGGGCCGCCGCGGAGGCCTGGGGCTGCGCCGTCCTTCTCAAGGGCGCCCCCTCGGTGGTGGCGACGGCGGGCGAGCCGGTGGCGGTGTCCCTCGACGGCAGTTCGGATCTGGCGGTGGCGGGGATGGGCGACGTTCTCACCGGCACCTCCGGCGCCGCGCTGGCCCAGATCCGGGCGCGGCCCCTGGCGGCGCGGGATGCCGGGGCCCTCGCCCTCCATTGGACCGGGCGGGCGGCGGCGCGGGCGGGCCGCGGTGCCGCCCTCACCCCCTCCGACGTGCTTCGGGGGCTGCACGAAGCCCGCGGGGAGCAGGGCGGGGGAGCCACCGACCTGCCGATGCCCTTCGTGACCTTCGATCTGGCCGCCCCCCGATGAACGCCGGCGGACGTACCGGTTCGCGGGAGCCCGCCCTGGGTCCGGGGCGGGAGTTCGGCGCCATCCGGGGGTGGATCGGCTCCGGCGGCCCTCCGGGCCCCTTCGTGCTGCAGGGCTCCGGGGACGATGCCGCGGTCCTGGAGGGGGGGTGGGTCGTCTCCACCGACCTCACCGTGGAGGACGTCCACTTCCGCCGGGCCTGGCTGGGGTGGCGCGAGGTGGGCTGGAGGGCCGCCATCGCCGGCCTTTCGGACCTGGCCGCCATGGCGGCCGAGCCGGTGGGCATCCTGGCCTCGGTGGCGAGCCCCCTACCGGTGGGGGAGGATCTGGACGCCCTCCAGGCCGGCCTGCGGGAGGCCGCCGAGTCGGTGGGCGCCGGCGTCCTGGGGGGGGACCTGACCTCCTCGCCGGGCCCCCTGGTGGTGGATGTCATGGCGCTGGGTCGCACCGATGCCCCGGTGCTCCGCGTCGGTGCCCTACCCGGCGACGAGCTCTGGGTGACGGGCCACCTGGGCGCGGCGGCGGCGGCGGTGCGGAGTTGGGAGGAGGGCGGAGCCCCGCCGGCGACCTTACGGGCCGCCTTCGCACGACCCCGAGCGCGGGTGCGGGAGGCCCGCTGGCTCCAGGACCGGGCCGGAGGGGCGGAGGGCCGGCCCGGTCTGCGGGCCATGCTGGACCTCTCCGACGGACTCGCCGGCGATGCGGGCCATCTGGCGGCGGGCAACCGCTGCGCGGTGATCGTGGAGGCGGGGCGGATCCCCATGCACCCGGAGGTGATCGAGCGCCTGGGCGAGGAGACCGCCCGGACGTTGGCCCTCCACGGCGGGGAGGACTACGAGCTCTGCTTCGCGGCGTCCCCGGGGGCGCTGGACTCCACCCCCTTCGTGGACGCCTTCGGGGCTCCGCTCACTCGGGTGGGCCGATTCGAGTCGGGGACGGGCGTCTGGCTGGAGGAGGGGGAGAGCCGTCGTCGGCTGGACAAGGGAGGCTTCGACCACTTCGCGGAGGTCGCCGCCGAAGGGGACACCAGCCCGTGATCGCCACCCTCCGCGCCGCCCTGGTGGCCATCCCCGCCACCATCTGGTACGGCACCCGCATCCTCTGGAACGTACGGAAGGGCGGGGAGCGGGCCCGGTGCGCCTGCGAGGAGCTGCCCAGGACGTGGGCCCAGGTGCTCTGCCGGGGCGCCGGCGTGCGCGTGGAGTTGGAGGGCGAGGAGATCATCGACCCGGACCGCCCGCAGGTGCTGGTGGCCAACCACGTCTCCTGGTTCGACGTGCTGGCGCTCGCCGCCTACATCCCGGGCAAGTACCGCTTCGTCGCCAAGAAGGAGCTGGCCTCCATCCCGTTCTTCGGACCCTCCTGGGTGGCGTGCGGCCACATCGGCATCGACCGGAGCGACCGCGCCTCTGCGATCCGGTCCCTGGAGGAGGCCCGGATGAAGCTGGAGCGGGACCGTCCCACCGTCATCCTCTTCCCCGAGGGCACCCGCTCGAAGGACGGTCGGCTCCTGCCCTTCAAGAAGGGCGCCTTCGTCCTCGCCCTACAGACCGGGGTGGAGGTGATCCCCGCCGCCATCACCGGCAGCCGGGAGATCATGGGCAAGGGCTCCTTCCGCATCCGGCCGGGCACGGTGCGGATCCGCTTCGGACGACCCCTGGACACCGAGGGCCTGGACGTGGAGGATCGTGGGGTGCTCACCCAGCGGGCGCGCGCCGCCGTTTCGGGGCTCCTCGGTGCCCCCGAAGTTGTCCGGCCCGACGGTGGCGCACCCGCCCCTCCCGAACCCTCCACCAATGAGGAACGCTAGTGTCCGCCATCGTCAGCGTCCGTGGCCGCGAGATCCTGGACTCCCGAGGCAACCCCACCGTCGAGGCCGAGGTGGTCCTTGAAACCGGCCATCGAGGCCGGGCGGCGGTCCCGTCCGGCGCCTCTACCGGCGCCCATGAGGCGGTGGAGCTCCGGGACGGCGACCGGGACCGCTACCTGGGGAAGGGCGTCCGGAAGGCGGTGGGGAATGTGAACACCACCATCGCCGGGGCCCTCCGGGGCTTCGAGGCCAAGGAGCAGCTCGACATCGACCGCACCATGAGGGAGCTGGACGGGACGCCCAACAAGCGGGTGCTCGGGGCCAACGCCATGCTCGCCGTTTCCATGGCGGCGGCGCGGGCGGCGGCCCACGAGCTGAGCCTGCCCCTCTGGCGCTACCTCGCCGACGAGCGGGACGCGAGCCTGCTCCCCGTGCCCATGATGAACATCCTCAACGGTGGGGAGCACGCCCCCAACAACGTGGATATCCAGGAGTTCATGGTCATGCCGGTAGGCGCGGACACCTTCTCCGAGGGGCTTCGGATGGGGGTGGAGATCTTCCACCACCTCAAGAAGGTCCTTCACGACCAGGGAAAGAATACGGCGGTGGGGGACGAGGGCGGGTTCGCTCCGGACCTGGCCAGCAACGAGGAGGCGGTGGAGGTGGTGCTTCGGGCCATCGAGGCCGCCGGCTACCGGCCCGGCGAGGACGTGGTGCTGGCGCTGGACGCCGCTGCCACCGAGCTCTTCGGCGAAGAGGGCTACACCTTTCGCTGGTCCTCCGGCGAGACCCGGGACGCCGCCGGGATGGTAGCGTTCTGGGAGGAATGGGTGGGGAAGTACCCCATCCGCTCCATCGAGGACCCGCTGGACGAGAACGACTGGGCGGGATGGAAGGCGCTGACGGCGGCGGTGGGTGACGAGGTGCAGATCGTGGGGGACGACCTCTTCGTCACCAACACCGAGCGGTTGGAGCAGGGGATCCGGGACGCCTCGGCCAACGCCATCCTCATCAAGGTGAACCAGATCGGGACCCTCACCGAGACGCTGGAGGCCATGCGACTGGCTCGCACGTCGGGCTTCCACTCGGTGGTCTCCCACCGCTCCGGCGAGACGGAGGACACCTTCATCGCCGACCTGGCGGTGGCCACTGAAGCCGGCCAGATCAAGACGGGGAGTGCCAGCCGAACCGACCGGGTGGCCAAGTACAACCAGCTCCTCCGTATCGAGGAGGCGCTGGGCGACAAGGCCCGATACCCCGGCCGGGGGCTCTGGAGCTCGTGACCTCGCTCGCTGGCCTCGGACCACCCTCGTGAAGAAGCTCCTCCTCCCGGGCCTGATCCTCACGGCCATCTACTTCGCCGTCTTCGGCGGGGAGTACTCGCTCTTCGAGCTCCGCAGCACCCGGGCGGCCCTCCAGGAGGAGCGGACACGGGTGGTGGAGCTGCGCCAGGAAATCGACTCCCTCCGGGCCTGGGCGGATTCCCTGGAGGCGGACTCGGTGACGCTGGAGCGCCTCGCCCGGGAGCGGTACGGAATGGTGCGGAGCGGGGAGATCCTCTACCGCTTCGCCGGACCCGACTCGCTGACGGCTCGCGACACCTCGGTCATCCGGTAGACTCGACCTCGAGCCCCTCCAACAGACCCATCATCGCGGCCTCCATCCGAGCCTGGAGCCGCTTGTCCTGCGCCACCCACCAGGGTCGGGCCAGGAGGAAGGGTGCGGCCAGGAAGCCCGCCGCCGCGCCCACCGGCCCCAGGGAGCTCAGGGGGGTCAGGGCCGCCAGGGCGCCCCACCCCACCAGACCGCCGAACCAGCTCAGGAGGTAGTGGCCCGCCCGGTCGGCGGTGAGGCTCACCTCGGTGGCGTCCGCGCCTTCCCGGACCACCGCCCGGGTCCGCCCCAGCGTGTGGTCCTCCGACCAGGTGAACCCGTCGTCCAACTCCTGAACGCGACCCGACCGGCCCAGGCCGCGTTCGAGCGCCTCAGCCAGCGCCCGCCGGTCCGCGGGATCCTCGGGATCCCGGGGCGGGAGCACCGCCTCCAGCCGCCGGTGGTCCGGCGCCCCCAGGAGGATCCGGGCCGCGCCGGTCCGCGGTGCCGGTCGGATGGCGGCGGCTCGGCGGACCCGGGAGGGAGAGATGCCCACCTCCCGAGCCGCCTCCTCCAGGTGGGCCAGGGTGGGGGCGTCGTCGTGGCGGGTGGTCAGCTCCTGGTCGTCCGACGCCAGGCGGAGGACGCGCCGCACCTCGGCAGGGGGGAGGGGGCGGTCCCGGTCCATCCCGTCAGGTGTCCGTGCCGGATTCGCCGTCGTCCGACTCCTCCTTCAGCGCCGACAGCACGGCCTCCGCTCCCGTCACTTCCGAGGCGTCGTCGGCCATGCCGATCATCTTCCGGGCCGTCGCCTCCAGCGCCGCCCGGTCCGCCGTGGCGGGCAGGTCCTGGATCATCGCTTCGGCGGCGGCCTTCAACGCCTTCTTCGTCGCCTCGGGGCTCGCCGGCGCACCGGCCTCGGTGAAGGGCTTGAACATGTCGATGGGGATGGGGAAGAGCGTCGTCGAGTTGTTCTCGGCGGCGATCTCCACCACGGTCTGGAGGAAGCGGAGCTGGAGGGCCATGGGGAACTGCTGGAGCACCTCCGCCGCCAGCCCGAGCTTGGTAGAGGCCTGGTACTCCCCTTCGGCGGCGATGACCTTGGCCCGCCGCTCCCGCTCGGCCTCGGCCTGCTTGGCCATGGCCCGCTTCATCTCCTGGGGCAGGTCGATGTCCTTGATCTCCACCCCGGTGACCTCGATGCCCCAGGCGTCCGTCCCCTCGTCGATGATCTCCCGTACCACTTCGTTGATGCGCTCCCGCTCCGCCAGGAGCTCGTCCAGCTCCGACTGGCCGATGACCGAGCGCAGCGTCGTCTGGGCGAGCTGACTGGTGGCGAAGTAGTAGTCCTCGATCTCCACCACCGCCTTGGTGGGGTCCACGACCCGGAAGTAGACCACCGCGTTCACCCGCACGGAGACGTTGTCCCGGGTGATGGTGTCCTGCGGGGCGATGTCCAGCGCCACGATGCGCAGGTCCATCTTGGTGAGGCGCTCGATGCCGAAGGGCACGAGGAAGATCAGACCCGGCCCCTTGGCACGGGTAAGCTTGCCCAAGCGGAAGATGACGCCGCGCTCGTACTCGTACATGATGCGAATGCTGGTGACGATGCCGGCGACGAGGATGGCCGCCACGGGCCAGAGGATGAGGCTGGGATCCATGGGGTCGTCTCTGCGTGGGGCAGGGGG
>CAKZOQ010000019.1 GCA_937136445.1 uncultured Gemmatimonadota bacterium | reverse complement strand
CCACGCCTGGACCCCCGCGGACGCCGGAGCCGCCGAACCGTGAAGGACCACCAGCCCGGTAGAGGTGAGGACGGCACAGGCCAGCCCAGCCACCGATACGGGCGAGGTGAGGAGCCGGGCCAGGATCCCCGGTCGGCTCCGGGAGCGGAAGACCCAACGGCGCTCGTGGTGGAGGAGGGCCACCAGGATCCCGGCGGCGAGGGTGAGGCTGGCCCCCACGGGCATCGGCCCCTCCACCACGCCGGGGAAGTGCCAGCCCAGGGCGGCGGGGAGGGTCCAGGCCACCAACCCCGACACCCCGACCCCCGCCACGGCCCAGGGCAGCATCTCCCCCACCAGGCGGAGGACCACCTGCCCCGGGCGAGCACCCACCGCCCGGTGGACGGCCATCTCCTCCTGGAGGGTCCGCACGCGTTCGAGCCAGACGGCCACCACCAGGGCCAGGGCCAGGAGCGCCAGGAGGGCGGTGCCACCGGCTGCCGTGGTCCTCCACGCGTCCAGGCGCTGGAGCTGCTCGACCTCTGGAGCCTCCATCCGGTGCGACCAGGGCAGCGCCCACCCTCCGGAGGGAACGGGTGTCTCCGTCAGGGTGGCGGCCAGGGGGGACGAAGGGGCCAGGACCGCCGCCAGCGCCACCCCCGAGGCCGTCGTCACGAGGAACAGCGCGAGAAGCGGCCAGGTCGGACCCAGGGAGGCCCGACGGTCGGCGCCCAGGCGCAGCAGGATCCGGATGGGACGGCTCATCCCGCCAGAGTAGGGTTCAGGAGGGGTCCGGGCCAGATCGCCCCGGGTTCCACCGCCCACCGACCGGACGGTATCTTGCCCCCATGAACATCCAGATCTTCGGTCGCACCAGCGACTTCGACACCCGGAAGGCCGTCCGCTTCTTCAAGGAACGGCGCATCGACGTCCACCTCATGGACTTCAAGCAGCGCACCCCCTCCAGGGGAGAGCTCCGACGCTTCTTCCAGAAGTTCGGTGCCGAGGAGTTGCTGGATCGGGACGGGAAGCGCTTCCAGGCGCTGGGCCTCCACGCCGCCCACTACGGCGCAGACCGCTGGCTGGAGATCGCTGAAGAGGAGCCCGACATCCTTCGCACGCCTCTGGTGCGGAACGGGAACCAGCTCACCGTGGGGCTGGCCGAGGACACCTGGAGGGCGTGGGTGGAGGGCTGAGGCCCCGAGTCGGTCCTTGCGTCGCGCCTGGTCCCGAGGATATATGGTGTCACATACCATAGGGTCCTGGAGTGGGAGGAGGTGGGGATGACGCGGGTGCACCGGAGGTGGATGCGGGGGGCCGGGCCGCTGGCCGTCCTGGAGTTGCTGGAAGCGCGAACCATGTACGGCTACGAGCTGGCCGAGGCGCTGGACCGGAGCTCGCAAGGGGTCCTGGCCATGGGCCACTCCACCCTCTACCCCCTCCTCTACAACCTGGAGGAGAAGGGGCTGGTCGAGGTGGGCGAGACCCGCGTCATCGACGGTCGGGAGCGGAAGTACTACCGCGTCACCGAGGCGGGGCGGGCGCACCTGGAGGAGCGGCGGGCGGAGTGGAGCGGGCTGGTTCGGGCCATGGCCCGTCTGGGGGTGTCGTGAACCCCGGCGCCCTTCCGCCGATCCTCCAGCGGCGGGTGGAGGAGCTGGTGCGTCGTGCCGGGCTGGAGGCGGAAGCTGCGGGGAGGCTTCGGACGGACCTCGTCGGACACCTTCGCGACGGACTCGACGCCGGGCGTGCCCCCGAGGACCTCC
>CAKZOQ010000018.1 GCA_937136445.1 uncultured Gemmatimonadota bacterium | reverse complement strand
ACCCCGCGCATGGAGGTGGGGCGGTTCGAGGTGGGGATGGTGGCCCAGGAGGACATCATCGCCCGGGTGCCGTTCAGCGTGCCGAAGACGCCGGAGGAGCTTTCCCGGGATCGCCGACTGGCCATGGAGTCGGTGACCCCCACCTTCGACTACCGGCCCCAGGCCGCCGACAGCATGGCGGCCCGGCTGGAATCCCTCTTCGCCCCCCTCGACTCGGCGGCCGAGGTGGGCACCCGAGGGGCGGTCCAGGCCGTCCTGGAGGACGCCTCGCTGGTGGCGACGCCCTCCCAGCTCGACCTCCTGACCGACCCGGAGACGGTGGAGACGCTCCGGGAGACCGCCCTCACGGCCGCCCGGGACATCCTGCGGGAGGGCGTGGTGGACGCCGGACGGGCGCTGGAGATCACCACCCAGACGGTCACCGTCCGGGACGGAGACGGCGAACGAGCCGTGCCCCGCGAGGAGATCTTCACCTCTCGGGAGTTCTTCGACGCGGCGCTGGGCCTCCTGCCGCCCTCGGCGCCGCCGGATGTGGCCGACCTGCTCCGCATCATCCTCATCCGCAACGTCGAGTACACCTACCAGCTCAACGTGGTGGCCACGGAGCTGGATCGGGACGCCGCCGCGCGCTCGGTACCCACGGTGCGGACGGACATCCTCCAGGGTCAGGCCATCCTCCGGGAGGCGGACCCCATCGACGAGGAGGACGTGCAGCGGATCAACGCCTACGAGGAGGAGCTCCGGGCCCAGGGGCTGCTCGAGAGTCGTGGAATCCAGTTCGGTCCGCTCGTGGGCTCCGTCCTCCTCCACGGTCTGGTGCTCGGGATCTTCGGGCTCCTCCTCTTCTTCTTCCGTCGGGAGATCTACCGGAACTTCCGGTGGGTCAGCCTCCTGGCGCTCCTGGTGGCCGCCTACCTGGGAGCCGGTTGGGCCATCTCCGCCAACGGCCTCCCGGACGAACTCCTCCCCATCGCCTTCGTGGCGCTCCCGGTGGGGGTGCTCTGGGACGCACGCCTGGCCCTGGTCCTGGTCCTGGTCCTGGGGGCCATGACCGGGACCCTCCCGGCCTTCCCGAACTACGGGACGGTGGTGGCGGTGATGGCCGGCGGAGCGGCGGCGGCCCTCAGCGTCCGGGCAGTGCGACGGCGCTCCGAGACCTGGGTCTCCATCGCCATCATCGGCACGGCCACCTGGTTCGCCCTCCTGGCCCACACGCTGGCCACCTCCGGCGATCTCGGCTCCCTGGCCCAGGCCGGGCTCTTCATCGCCATCAACGCCACGGTCTCGGCGCTGCTGGCCATGGGGTTTCTCTGGGTCTTCGAGCTCTACACCGGGATCACCACCGACCAGACGCTGCTGGAGTGGGCCGACCCCACCCGCCCCCTCCTCAAGCGGCTCTCGCTGGAGGCGCCGGGCACCTACGCGCACACCATCAACGTGGCCAACCTCTCCGAGGCGGCGGCCAACGTCATCGGCGCCAACGGTCTCCTCTGCCGGGTGGGCGTCTACTATCACGACGTCGGGAAGATGCTGAAGCCCCACTACTTCGTGGAGAACCAGCCCGGGGGCCGGAACCCGCACGACAAGCTCAAGCCGGAGACCTCGGCGACCATCGTCCGGGAGCACATCACCGAGGGCGTTCGGCTGGCACAGGACGCCGGTGTGCCGGAGGTGGTGAGCGACTTCATCCTGGAGCACCACGGCACCCAGCCCATCGGGTTCTTCCTGGAGAAGGCGCAGGAGGAGGCCGAGGAGGGCGTCGAGCTCGACGAGAGCCGGTTCTGCTATCCGGGTCCCAAGCCCCAGACCCGGGAGACGGCCATCGTCATGTTGGCCGACTCCTGCGAATCGGCGTGCCGGGCCATGAAGGATCCTACGCCCGAGCGGATCCGGGACCTCATCGACACCGTGGTGGAGGGGAAGATCGAGGCAGGCCAGCTCGACGAATCGCCCCTCACCTTCGGGGAGATCGCCCGGGTGAAGGAGCAGTTCGCCAACATCCTGTCCGGCGTGCTGCACCGACGCATCGAGTACCCCGCCACCAAGCACCTCACCGACGCCGACACCGAAGGCGGTGAGGACGGCGAGACGCCGGTGGGAGACGGCATGCGGAAGGCCGAGGCCGCCACCCGCACCTCGGCGGCGGACCTGCCGCCCGGCGAGCTCGCGGACCCACCCTCGTGACCCCGTCCTCCTCTTCGGCCCTGCGCATCCACGTCCACGGTGCGGAGGGGGCGCCTGCCTCCGCCGATCGACTCCGAGCGGCCGTTCTCCACGTCCTGAGGGCCGAGTCCATCGAGGAGGGGGAATTCTCCTTCACCCTCCTGGGGGACCGCGACATGACGGACCTCAATCGGAGCTACCTGCGCTGCGAGGGCCCCACGGACGTCATCGCCTTCTCCCTCGGCGGCGACGAAGGACTCCTGGGGGACGTCTACCTGGGGCGGGAGCGGGTCCGGATCCAGGCGGAGGAGCACGGGGTGAGTGCCGAAGAGGAGCTGCTACGGCTGGCCATCCACGGCACGCTGCACCTGGTGGGCTGGGATCACCCGGAGGGTCCGGAGCGCACCGAGAGCCCCATGTTCCAGCGCCAGG
>CAKZOQ010000017.1 GCA_937136445.1 uncultured Gemmatimonadota bacterium | reverse complement strand
TTCGCAGGAGCGTATGGCCCGGGAGATGGAGCTGGCGCACGACCTCCAGATGAAGCTGCTTCCGGCCGCCGAGCGGTTCCCCGCCGCCGAGGCGGCGGCCCGGGTGTCGCCGGCGGAGCAGGTGGGCGGCGACTTCTACCAGCTCTTCAAGCTTTCCGGGGGTCGGGTGGGGGTCATGCTCGGCGACGTCTCCCTCCACGGATTCCCTTCCGCCCTCATCATGACGCTCACCATGAGCGCGGCGGGGATCTACGCCCGGGAGCACGACTCGCCGGCCCGGGTTCTCCGGGAGATGGACGATGCCCTGCGGGACGAGTTGGAGACCACGGAGATGTTTCTCACCCTCTTCTACGGGGTGCTGGACCCGGAGGCCCGGACCCTGACCTACGCCAACGCCGGCCACCCCCACGCCTTCGTGGTGCATGCCGACGGCGAGCTGGACCGGCTCGCCGCCACGGACCCGCCCATGGGCTTCGCAGGGCCCGACTCCTACGCCGAGACCCGCATCTCGTGGCACGGGGGCCAGGACCTGCTCCTCCTCTTCACCGACGGCCTCTCGGACATCCTCTCCCGGGGGACGCGCAACGACGGGGAGGACCGGGTGCTCGCGACGGTGCGGGCCCACCGGGCGGATCCGGCGGAGCGCATCGTGGAGGAGCTCTTCACCCTCACCGCCGCCTCCGATTCCCCCATCCTCGGGGACGACCGCACCGCCCTCGTGGTGCGGCTCTAGCCGCGCGCCAGGGGCGCGCCGCCTTCGTGTCCCGCGGACACCGTCCCAAGGCCTCGCTGGGCCAGAACTTCCTGGTCGACGGCAACCTCCAGCGGAAGGTCGTGGAGGCGGTCGGCGCGGGCCCGGAGGACGTCGTCCTCGAGGTGGGCCCGGGACGGGAGGCGCTGACCCGTCACCTCCAGGGCCGGGTGGGACGGCTGATCCTGGTGGAGCTGGACGACGAGCTGGCGGGGCGCCTGGAGGTGCGGTACGGCGATCGGCAGGACGTCGAGGTCGTCCATGCCGACATCCTCGAGACCCGGGTGGCGGAGCTGGTGACGGATCCGGAGAGGCTCCTGGTGGTGGGGAACATCCCCTACAACATCACGACGCCCATCCTCTTTCACCTGCTGGCACGGCCTCGCCCCCTGGCCCTCGTCCTCATGGTCCAGGACGAGGTGGCGGACCGCATCGTGGCGGAGGCCGGGAGCTCGGCCTACGGAGCGCTCACTGTCGGAGTGCAGTCGGTTGCGCGGGCGCGGAAGCTCTTCCGGGTGGGGCGGAAGGCCTTCCGTCCGGTGCCCGGGGTGGACTCGGCGGTGATCCGGGTGGAGCCCATCCGACCCGAGCCGCTGGACGCCGACGAGGAGCGTGCGCTGCGCCGCCTGGTGCGGGCCTGCTTCCAGTGGCGCCGGAAGCAGCTTCGGAAGATCCTTCGGGACCACCCCGACCTTTCGGTGCCGCGGGAGGAGATCCAGGCGCTGGCCCAGCAGGCCGGGTTCCGGCCCACCGACCGGCCCGAGACCCTGTCGCCGGAGGGGTTCGTCCGGCTCGCTCGGGCGTTGCCGTCCGAGGGGCGGGAGGGGTAGGTTCTTGTACACTTTTTCACAAGCCATCCCTTCGTCCCCACGGCCCTGGTTTCCGCGGTCGTCCCGGGCCTGCTGGTATCCTACGTGACCCACAAAGTCTCCGACTCCACCATCCGACGGATGTCCCACTATCTCCGCGCCCTCGAGGAGATGGACCGTCAGGAGGAGACGACGGTCTCCAGCACCCAGCTCGCCGAGTGGGGCGGCACCACCGCGGCGCAGGTGCGAAAGGACCTCTCCCAGTTCGGGTCCTTCGGAAAGCGCGGCCTCGGCTACGAGGTCCGGGGGCTCACCGAACGGCTCCGGGCCATCCTCGGCGTGGACCGTCGGTGGCGGGTGGCTCTGGTGGGTGCGGGCCGCATCGGCGCCGCGCTGTTCGAGTACCCGAACTTCCGCCTGCGGGGCTTCGACCTCGTCGGGGTGCTGGACGTGGCGGACGACAAGGTGGGTCGTTCCTGGGGTGAGCTCACCATCCGTCACGTGGAGGAGCTGGAGGACGTGGTGAGCTCCGAGGATGTGGACCTGGTCATCATCGCCGTCCCGGCGGCGGCGGCCCAGGAGGTGGCGGATCGTGCGGTGGAGGCCGGAGCCCGCGGCATCCTGAACTTCGCTCCTACCCAGCTCCGGGTCCCCGAGGGCGTGCCCCTCACCGACGTGAACCTGGTCATGGAGATGGAGGCCCTCTCCTTCGCCATCACCAGCGCCGAACAAGGGTCTTGAGTCCCGGGCCGCCACCCTCCCTGGTCCGGATCGCCGCCCGTCGGCTCGCCGGCGGATCCCTCCACACCCTCGAGCTCGCGCGGGACGTCCTGGGACTCTCCGGGCACCGGGGAGCCGCCTCCGCCGCGGTCTTCCAGTTGTTGGGAGCCGACCCCCGCTTCACGGTGGACGGCGAGGGCCGTTGGAGTCTGGCTCCGGACCACGTCCCGCTGGGCCGGCCCCTGGCCGAGCTCTCCTTCGCCGTGGTGGACGTCGAGACCACGGGGGGGAGTCACGGGAGCGGCCATCGCATGACCGAGCTCGCCCTGGTGGAGGTGCGGGGAGGCGAGATCGTCGACGAGTACCAGACGCTGCTGAACCCGGGCCGGCGCATCCCGCGGCGCATCGCCGGCCTCACCGGGATCACCGACGAGATGGTGGCCCACGCCCCCTGGTTCGACGACGTGGCGGAGACGGTCCGGGAGCGGCTGGAGGGCCGCGTCTTCGTGGCCCACAACGTGCCCTTCGACTGGGGGTGGGTCCGGTCGGCGCTGGTCCGGGCCACCGGCGACGCACCCCGCCTGCCTCGCCTCTGTACCGTGCGAATGGCCCGGAAGCTGGTGCCTCGTCTGCGTCGCCGGAATCTGGACGAGGTCAGCCGTCACTTCGCCATCCCCATCCACGCCCGCCACCGGGCCCACGGAGACGCCCTGGCCACCGCCCGTGTCTTCCTCCGCCTCCTGGACGAGGCCCGCGGCCGGGGGCTGGACGATCTTGCGTCGCTGGACGCCTTCCTTCGCCCACGCCGCCGCCGGACCCGACGCGATCCCGCCCAGACCCGCCTGGCCCTGGGCGTTCCTCTCTCCGACACGACCCGACCATGACCGATTCCGAGACCCACCCGGCCCCCGCTCTGGAAGCCGACGAGCTCCCTCTGGTCCGCACCACCACCGTAGGCGACCTGACGGTGCACGCCCTGGAGGCCGGGCTCCAGTGGCTCGACGGCGGGGCCATGTTCGGTGTGGTCCCGAAGCCCCTCTGGGAGCGTCGGATCCCGGCAGACGACCGCAACCGCATCCCGCTGGGGCTCCGCTGCCTCCTCGTGGAGGCACCGGGGGCGCTGGTCCTGGTGGACACCGGGATCGGCAACAAGGAGAGCGACAAGTTCCGAAGCATCTACGGAGTGGACAACGCCGGCACTCCCTCCCGGCTGGAGGACGCCATCCGGGCCGCCGGCCATGCTCCCGAGGACGTGGACATCGTCCTGAGCACCCACCTCCACTTCGACCACGCCGGCGGAAACACCGTCCTGGGCGACGATGGCGAGACCCGCCCGGCCTTCCCCCAGGCGCGGCACGTGGTCCAGAAGGCGGAGTTCGACTTCGCCCACACCGACAACGAGCGGATCCGCGCCAGCTACATGCCCAAGAACTACGACCCCGTGGCGAAGGCTGGCCTCTGGGACTTCGTGGAGGGCGAAGCGGTGGTCACCGAAGGGGTCCGGGTGATCCCCACCCCCGGCCACACGCCCCACCACCAGTCGGTCCTGGTGGAGAGCGCGGGGGAGACGGCCTGCTTCCTGGCCGACGTTTGTCCCACCACGGCGCACCTCCCCCTCCCCTGGATCATGGGGTACGACCTGGAGCCGCTGGTGACGCTGGAGTCGAAGAAGGGGTTGTGGACCCGGGCCCGGGAGGAGGGTTGGCTCCTGGTCTTCGAGCACGACCCCACCGTGGCCTGGGGTCGCCTGGACCCCGACTCGGAGCGGACGAGACTTCAGGACGAGTGAGTCGGCAGGAGGGGCCCCCCCGTCGTGACCCGGCGGGAGGATCTTCCTATCTTTGGCAGGCTGGAGAGGGACCGCCACCCGGTACCTCCCGAACCTCCCCCCCGACCCCCCGTTCATGAGCGACAAGAGCCGCACTCCCGTCATCCTCAAGGGTGGCGCCCGCACCCCCATCGGCCGCTTTCTCGGCGGATTGAGCCCCGTCTCGGCCCCGGACCTCGGCGCCACCGCCATCGAGGCGGCAGTCGCCCGGGCCGGCATCGACCACGGCGACGTGGACGAGGTCATCATGGGGAACGTCGTCTCCGCCGGTGTCGGACAGGCCCCGGCCCGCCAGGCCGCGGTGAACAGCGGCCTTCCGGCGACGATCCCGGCCGTGACGGTGAACAAGGTGTGTGGCTCGGGTCTCAAGGCCGTCATGCTCGCCGCCCAGTCCATCCGAGCCGGCGACCAGCGGTTGGTGGTGGCCGGCGGCATGGAGTCCATGTCCAACGTGCCGTACTTCGCTCGGGGCATGCGGACCGGGGTGAAGTTCGGCGACCAGAAGCTCCAGGACGGACTCATCCTCGACGGGCTCTGGTGCGCCTTCGGCCAGTGCCACATGGGCGGCCACGCCGAGTACACCGCGACCAAGGCCGGCGTGAGCCGGGAGGATGCGGACGCCTTCTCGCTGCGCTCCCACCAGAAGGCGGTGGCGGCCATCGAGGAGGGACGCTTCGACGACGAGGTGGTGGCGGTGGAGATCGAGGGTCGGCGGGGGACGACGGTGGTGGACACCGACGAGAGCCCCCGTGCGGACACCTCGCTGGAGGCCCTGGGCAAGCTGCGCCCGGTCTTCACCCGTGACGCCCCCGACGACATCGAAGAGCACGTGGTCACCGCCGGAAACGCCCCGGGCCTCAACGACGGTGCGGCGGCGGTGGTGGTCTGTTCCCAGGAGTACGCCGAGGCCCACGGGCTGGAGATCGACGCGGTGATCTCGGCCTACGCCTCCGGCGCCACCGAGCCGCAGGACCTCTTCTTCGCCCCCATCGACGCGGTGAAGAAGCTGCTGGACCGGGATGGCCGCACCATCGGCGACTACGGTCTCTTCGAGGTGAACGAGGCCTTCGCAGTGCAGGCCATCGCCGACATGCGCGCCCTCGACATGCCCGAGGAGAAGGTCAACGTCAACGGAGGCGCGGTGGCTCTGGGGCACCCCATCGGCTGCTCCGGCACCCGCATCCTGGTGACCCTCCTCCACGCCATGGCCCAGAAGGACGTCGAGACGGGGCTGGCCACCCTCTGCCTGGGGGGCGGGAACGCCGTCGCCCTCTCGGTGGATCGGGTCTGAACCCCCCACCCTGCACGCCGGCGCCGAGCGCTTTCACGCACGAACCCACGAGACGGAGATGCATGCGATGAACACCCTCACCGAGACGGTACGAGGCTGGGCGACCCTCGAGGTCGTGGAAGACCGCCGCGCCAAGGCGGGCCTCGGCATCCTCGCCTTCACCCTGGCCACGGCCTTCGGGGCCCAGGTGGCGGTGCCGCTGCCCTGGACCCAGGTGCCGATGACGCTTCAGCCCCTCTTCGTGATCCTGGCGGGAGCCGTCCTCGGCCCCTGGCTCGGTGCGGCCTCCATGGCCACCTACCTCGCGGTGGGTGCGGCGGGTGCGCCGGTCTTCTCCTTCGGGGGAGCCGGGTTGCCCTGGCTCTTCGGGCCCACCGGCGGCTACCTCCTGGCCTATCCGGCCGCGGCCTTCCTCACCGGCATGGTCGCCGGGCGGGAGGGGAGCTTCCTGCGGCTCGCCGCGGGCCTGACCCTGGGGATCGCGACGTTGTACCTGGGGGGCGTCTCGCAGCTCTTCCTCCTGACCGGGGAGAGCTTCGGCACGCTGCTGGCGGTGGGGGTCCTTCCCTTCGTCTTCGGCGACCTCACGAAGATCGCCATGGCGTTGGTCCTCACCCGCCTCGTACGACCCTTCGGATCCGGGGAGTAGGATCCTCGCGCGGCGCCTCGACCATGGGGCGCCGCGTTTCTTTTTTGACAATACGATGACGCCGGGCCCCTCGGACGACGCCCCCACGGTGTGGTGGCGCATCCTCCTCTACCTGACGGGGGTGATGGCGGGTCTCGGGGTCCTGGGACTCCTGGGCTTCGACCAGGGGGGGCTGGCCGGAAGCGCCTCCGCGCTGCTCCTGGCTGGCACGGCCTCGGGCTGGGCGCTGCTCCGCATCGACGGTCGTCCCCCCCGGGCGCTCGGCCTCGCACTCCGAGCCGGTGCCCCTCGGGAGTTGGGTGTCGGAACGCTGGTGGGCGTGGCGCTCCTGCTGCCCATCCTGGGGCTTCTGGCCCTCGCCGGAGGATTCCGACTCGGGGCGGACGCAGGGGACGCGGCGACGCTCTGGAGTGTCGCGGCTGAGAGCCTTCTGCTCCTGACGGTGGCGGCGGCGGCCGAAGAGGTCCTGGTCCGCGGCTACCCCCTCCAGCTCCTGGCGAAGGCCTGGGGTCCGCTTCCGGCGCTGGCAGCCACCTCGGTGGTCTTCGGGCTGGTACATCTGGGCAACCCAGGCATGGGATGGCTGGCCGTTGTGAACGTGTCGCTGGCCGGCGCCTTCCTCGGGATCCTGGTCCTACAGACGGGGAGCCTCTGGTGGGCCACCGGGGCGCACCTGGGATGGAACTGGGGCCAGGCCTTCCTGGCGGATCTCCCGGTGAGCGGGCTGGACGTGGTGGACGCACCCCTCTGGGAGGGCAGTCTCCACGGTGCGCTCTGGCTCTCCGGCGGAGAATTCGGGGTGGAGGGGAGCATCCTCACCGCCGCGGTGATGACCGCTGCGGCGATCTGGACGTGGACCCGGACGGGCCTGAGTCCCGTGGGACCACGCTGGTGG
>CAKZOQ010000016.1 GCA_937136445.1 uncultured Gemmatimonadota bacterium | reverse complement strand
CCACGACGTTCCCGGATCCGTCGGTGGGATAGTGGTACTCCCGGTCCCCCACCCGAAGGTTCACCCGGGCGGTGGTGGCGTCGTCGGGGGTCAGCCGGACCGCGCCGCGCAACACGGTGTTCTCGTGCCGGTTGTTGAAGGCCAGGATGCCGTCGGTGGCGGTCCGCAGGAGGTGGAACGAGTACCCGAACCGTTCTCCTCCGCCACGGACGTCGGCGCCCAGATCCATGCGACCGAACGAGCCTGCCCGGACCAGCCCCGAGGCCTGGACGCCCGCTCCCGGACCGCCGGTAGCCGTGATGATGTTGACCACGCCGGAGACGGCGTCCGAGCCGTAGAGGGCGCTCCCCCCGCCCCGCACCACCTCGATGCGCTCCACCCCCTCCAGGCTCAGGGAGGCGAAGTCGAAGGCGCCCCCGGGCTGGTTCACCTGCACGCCGTCCAGCAGAACCAGGGTGTAGTCGCTCTCGCCGCCCCGCGTGAAGAGGGAGGTCTGGGCTCCGTAGGACCCGTTCTGGACCACGGAGAGACCGGGAACCCCCTGGAGGGCTTCGGACACCCGAGTGAGCCCCCGGGCCTGGAGCTCCGGACCCTCCAGGACCGTCACATGCGCTGCCACCGCCCGGTGTGGTCGGGGGGTGGGGCTGGAGGTGACCACCAGCCCGTCCAGGAAGAAGGGATCCTCCTGGGCCTGAAGCTCACCCCAGGGGACCAGAAGTCCCGTGGCGAGAAGGAGGAGGAGGACCAACGACGAGCGCCGTGCTCGACCCGCGCGAGCCATGCGTACCATAGTGAACCCGTTCCGACCCGGCGGGTGAAACAGGGACACGACTCGACCGAAGTGTCGAATGGCGCCGGCCTCCCCGCGGAGACGTGGTGGCGTACCGCGGGTGGGTCACGTCTCCTGGCTCGAGGCCGGCAGGCTCGCCTTCCCGGGGAGCGAACTCCCCAGTGGCATGTCGAGCCTCCGTTGCCGATCGTGGATCGGGCCTCTCACAGTGGCGGGGCCGCGCCGGATTCGCACCGGCTTCCGTAGTTGACCCACCCGCCGAACTCTGATTGTGTGCCCGCACCATAGGACAGGTGCGGGGGCCGGGGCAACGGGGGCTCAGTCCTCCCGGACCAGGTCGTACTTCTCGATCTTCTTGTAGAGGTTGGACCTGGGCATGTCCACCTGCCGCGATGTCTCGGCGACGTTCCAGTCGTGCTCCCGGAGCTTGTGCAGGATGAAGGCCTTCTCCGCCGCGTCCTTGAAGTCGGAGAAGGTGTCCATGGCCAGGAGGTCGCCGCCGAGCCCCGCGCCTCCGACCCGGCCGCTGGCGAGGAGCTCCACGTCCCGCTGGGTGACGGTGTCGCCGGACGCCAGGATGAGCAGCCGCTCCACGGTGTTCCGAAGCTCCCGGACGTTGCCTGGCCAGGGGAGCGCCTGAAGGGTTTCCAGCGCCTCGTCCTCGAAGGTCTTGGGCACCACTCGGTCGTTCTCGGACATGAGCCGGGAGAAGTGCTGGACCAACATGGGGATGTCCTCCCGCCGTTCCCGGAGGGGCGGGATGTGGATGGGCACCACGTTCAGGCGGTAGAAGAGGTCCTCGCGAAACTGGCCGGCCTCGATCTCCTCGTCGAGGTCCTTGTTGGTGGCCGCCACCACCCGGACGTCCACCGGGATGGCCTGGGAACCCCCCACACGCGTCACCACCCCCTGCTCCAGCGCCCGCAGGACCTTCGCCTGGGCCGCCAGGGACATGTCGCCGATCTCGTCCAGGAAGAGGGTGCCGCCGTCCGCCTGTTCGAAGGTTCCTGCCCGGTCCGAGACGGCGCCGGTGAAGGAACCCTTGATGTGGCCGAAGAGGGCCGACTCGATGAGCTCGGACGGGATGGCCGCGCAGTTGACCTCCACGAACGGGCCTTCGCTCCGCTCGCTCAGACGGTGGATGGCCCGGGCCACCAGCTCCTTTCCGGTACCGTTCTCCCCGGTGATGAGCACCCGGGCGCCGGTGGGCCCCACCTTCTCCAGCCGCTCCAGGACCTGTCGGAGCTGGAACGAAGACCCCACGATCTCGTGCCGGCTCTCCACCTGGTCACGGAGCTCCTTCACGCTCTCGGTGAGTCCCCGGAGCTCCAGCGCCCGCTGGAGGGTCACCAGGAGCCGGTCGGAATCCAGCGGCTTCTCCAGGAAGTCGTAGGCCCCGGCTCGGGTGGCCTCGACGGCCGTGTCGATGGTGCCGTGTCCGGAGATCATCACCACCGGCGTCGCCGGCTGCTCCTCGCGGAGCCTCTCCAACACCTCCAGTCCGTCCATACCGGGCATCTTTACATCGAGGAAGACCACGTCGGGGCGGAATTCCTCGGCGGCGTCCAGGGCGTCCGGGCCGTCTTCGGCCCCTTCCACCTCGTGGCCCTCGTACTCGAAGAGCTGGACCAGAGCCTTCCGGATGGACGTTTCGTCGTCCACGATGAGCAGGCGTGCCATCCTCCCCCTCCCTATCCCTCTGCGATCAAGATCAGGCTGTCCTGCTGGACGAACACGGAGTCCAGCCCATCCGGGAGCGGCACGGCGAGGGCGTCCTCCGGCGCACCCGGGCGGCGCATCCCGCCGAGCTCGTCCAACACATCGCCTACCATCCGTGAGGGCACGGGGATCCGCGCCGCCCGGATCCGGTCCACCACCAGGGCCAGATTCACCTGGTCGTAGGGCATCAGCGAACCCCGCACCTCCACGGGGAGGGTGTCGGGGAGGAAGCCCACCACCTGATCGAGGGCCGGAAGCCGGGGGAAGGAGGCGGTGGAGACCCGGGCCTCCAGGTGGACCCGACCCTCCTGGAGCCGCACCTCCGGCTCCGAGACCCCCGCCGGCAGGAGCCCGGGGATGGCGTGCCGGATCACCGCGGTGAGCTCGGTGCCCCCCAGCGCCATTCGGGTGCCGGCGGTCCCGGCACGGAGTGCTTCGAACCGGTCCAGCGTCTCCTCGGCGAGTTCGGGAGTGGGCTGCGGCCCTGCAGCCTCCTCCACCCGGTCCCGCTCGATCCCCGCCCACTCCTCCAGACGGGGGAAGACGGCGGGGCCCCAGCGGAACCCCGCATAGGCGGTGGCCACGAGGAGAAGAAGGAGGAGGATCCTGCGAAGGGCCTTCACGTCGAGACCTCCGGGGTCAGGAGCCGGCCAGCTTGGCCGAGGTGAGCACGCTGTACTCCGCACCGCTCCGGGAGAGCCGGCTCCGCATGAGATCCACGGACCGAACCCGGACCGAATCCCGGAAGTCCATCTCGGCCACCTGCTCGTCCAGCCCCCGGAAGGCGCCGGCGCCCCCGTCCTCTCGGGCTCGGCCGAGGGTGATGTGAGGGTGGAATCCTCGGGTCTCGGAGGGGAAGCCGTGGTCGCTGAGGCCCCACTCCAGATCCTGTTTGAGGCAGCGGAGGACGGGGCTGGCCTCCACCCCGAGCCAGAGGACCCGGGGACGGCGGATGGTGGGGAAGGCGCCGAAGCCGCCCAACTCCATCTCGAACGGTGGCGTGTCCGCCGCCACCCGTTCCACGACGCGCTGGACCCGGTCCACCTTGGCCCGGGGGACGTCGCCCAGGAACTTCAGGGTCAGGTGCAGCCGCCCGGCATCGAGCCAACGCACCGGCAGATCCCGCTCCCGGAGCGGCGCCGCCGCCCGATGCACCCGCCTGCGCTGGGTGGCATTCAGATTCAGGGCGATGAAGAGGCGCATGGCGGAAGGTCAAGGACCCCTCAGATCCTGGTCGGGGCAGGAGAGGCCGCGAGCGCCTCCATGGCCGCCAGGGCCGCGTCCACGTCGGCAGGGGTAGAACCCCACCCCAGCGAGAAGCGCACCGCACCCGTGTCCGAGGTACCCAGGAGGTCGTGGGTCCCGGGCGCACAGTGGAGCCCCGACCGCACCTGGACGCCCCCCTCCCGGTCCAGTCGCTCGGCCAGGCGGGCCGGATCCAGGGCGCGGCTCACCACCGTGACGATGGCCGCGCCCTCCGGCGCCTCCGGGGAGAGGACACGCACTCCCCCAAGCCCTTCCAGACCCTCACGAAGCCGTTGCTTGAGGGGGGCCACCCGACGGTGGACCTGCTCGACCCCCTCGTCGAGGAGGTGGCGCACCCCCGCCTCCAGCCCCGCCAGTGCGGGCCCCGGAAGGGTGCCGGCCTCCAATCGATCCGGGAGCGCCTCCGGCATCCCCGCCATCCGGGAGTCGCCGCCAGTGCCGCCTCGAAGGAGCGGCTCAACCTCTACACCTGGACGGACCCAGAGGCCCCCGACGCCCTGCGGGCCCAGCATCCCCTTGTGGCCCGTGAAGGCCACCAGATCCGCGCCGGCGGCGGCGGGACGCACCGGCAGATGGCCGGCGCTCTGGGCGGTGTCCACCAGCGTGAGCGCTCCCGCGGCACGGGCCAGCCCGGCCAGGGTCTCCAGCGGGAGGACCGTCCCCAGGACGTTGTTGGTCTGGGTCACCACCAGCAGGCGCGCCCCATCCAGGAGCTCCTCCGCCCGGTCCAACTCCAGGACGCCTTCGGGGTCCCCGGGAAGGGTGCGGACCTCCACCCCTCGGTGTCGGGCCAGCCAGGCCAGCGGGCGGCGCACGGCGTTGTGGTCGTAGGGCGTCACCACCACCGCGTCGCCCTGGCCGAGCACTCCGTGGAGCGCGGTGTTCAGCGCCTGGGTGGCGTGGAGGCCGAAGGCGAGGCGGCCCGGGTCGCCGGGCAGGCCCAGGAGTTCCTGCACCGCTCGACGGGCGCGGAGCGCTACCCGTCCGGCCTCCAGCGCCGTGGTGTGACCCCCTCGTCCCGGCGTTCCACCCAGCCCTCCCAGGAAGGCGGCCACCGCCTCCGCCACCACAGGCGGACGCACGGCGGAGGTGGCGGCGTAGTCGAGGTAGTGGGTCATGGAGGCCAGGGGTCGGAGGCGACCGGGGCCGAAGCCCTCGGTGGACAGGCGCGGAAGGTACCCAGGCGTCCGGTGGGCTGACAACGGCGCCGGTAGGGTTCCGCCTGGAGGCGCACGTTCGGCCCCCGAGCGCGACTTGCGCGCCCCTACTCCGACTGCAGGACTCGGGCCGGATCCACCCGGGTGGCCCGGCGAGCCGGTGCGTAGACCGCCAGAAAGGCGGCAAGCCCCAGGACGAGGGGCACGCCCAGGAAGGTCACGGGATCCAGCGGCTCCACCCCGAAGAGGAGTCCATCCAGGACCCCCGCCACGGGCACCGCCAGAAGCACGCCGAGGAGGACGCCCGGCCCAGCGAGGATGGCTCCGTCCCGGCCCACGTC
>CAKZOQ010000015.1 GCA_937136445.1 uncultured Gemmatimonadota bacterium | reverse complement strand
CGGAAGGCGACCGGGTTGTGCATCAGCACCAGGTGCGCCGCGCCGACGGGCACCCTGGCCCGGGCGGCCTCCGGCCGACTGCGCCCCGCCCACTCCGACCCCACACCGACCACCCAGAGTCCGGCGCCGCCCGCCCCGTCGGCCACCGGCACCGCCTCGTTCTCCAGCACCATGATGCCTGCCGCCTCGAGTTCGGAGGCGAGATAGGCGGCGAGGTTCTCGTTGGCCCGATCGTCCTCCTTTGCGAGCGAGTAGTCGTGGTTGCCCAGTACCGCCATGACCGGGATCCCCGAGGCCCCGAGCGGCTCCACCAGCGCTACCGCCTCGCGCACGACCGCCGAGTCCGGCTTGTAGACGAAGTCGCCGGCGATGAGGATCAGCGCCGGCTCGGCATTCAGGGCTCGAGCCACCGTCTTCTCCACCATCTCCGTGTTGTCCCACCACATTCCCACCTGGAGGTCCGCCAGCAGCGCCACCTGCCTGCCCTCCCATTCGGTCGGAAGCGCCGATATCGGCGCGTCCTGCATCTGGATGTCGAGTAGGAACCGGGGCTCGATTGCGCTACCCCAGAGGATCAGGACCAGGAAGACCGCCAACAGGGTCCCTGCGAGTGATTTGAGCACGGTCATGGATGTCTCGAGTGTCTTCTCGGGTTCATGTCTTGGGACGCCCCGGTCATTCCTCCTCATCCTTGATCATGCTGCTGGAGGCTTCCGGGTGGACCGCCGATACCAGGGTGTTCACGGCGACGCGGAGGGTAAGCGTGATGGCCACGAGGACTCCGCCCAACGCCGAGGCGGCCACCAGGATCACGTAGTAGATGACATCGTACCACGCGCTGAGGGCGTCGGTCTCGCCCAACGGGATCGTGAGGACGATGAGCAGGCCGACCCCTCCCACGAGACACACGACGCACATCGTCGTGATGTGCTGGATGCGTCGATAGTAGTCCGGGGCGATCTCGGAGTCGAAGTCCTGGCTGAGTCCCAGAAGGGTCAACATGAGCGCCAAGACCGTGGCTGCCGCTCCGATGGCCGCCGAACAGAGGAAGCGGATGGTGGGAAGAGTGGACTCGAGTGCTTGCATGGACTCCCGATCACCCGCCATGCCCAGGCCCACGGCCGTGGCAAGAAAGACGGCGGCAGCGAGGCCTCCTCCGGAAAGGGTCGTGCGAAGCAGACGCGAGCGGCGGGGATCGAGATCACTGAGGAATTGATCGTCACTCATGAGATGGAGTAGTCTCCGCCAACCGCTCCGGGCGAGCGTGGGGTTCCGAGACCCCAACATTCTTCCGTCCACGGGCGGACCATGGCACCGTTTCGTTTTGAACGTCCGTCTCAATTCGAACGTTCATAACGCTAGACTCCGAAGGAATTCATGCATCAAGCCGCCCTCTCCAATACGGCGTAGTCGGCCACCGTGCGTGTGAAGCTGGAAGGAGCCCCCGTAGGATGCAGACAAACAGCAACTGGAGGAGGGAGCCTTTCATGCCGGACCGTCGACGCAAGGGTCACACCGCGCTTCCGGGTTCCGTCATCATGGGGCGAACGGCACCCGGCTCGCCATGGGTAGGGTCGCACCCGCATCGAGTTGACGTCAGGTGAGGGAATGGCTCGGCGTCGTGATTTCCGACCCCCGTCCGCCTCAGCCGGGTCAGCCGTTCTTCTCGTCTCGACCGCCGTCCATCTCTGCCTCGCTCAGCTTCTCCGTCCGACCTACATCCGGCGTCTCGCCGGTGACCATCCCCTTGGCGATCTCGAACAGGGTGCGCGGGCGCGAGTGTTTCTCTTTCATGTACATCACGCTCTCGGCCTCGACCAGGATCAGGGCCAGTCTCGGGTCGTCCGGTCCTCCGTCCCTCGCTCCGCCTTCGTCCTCGAACCAGGCTGCCCAGTCCTGCTTGTGCAGCGCTCGGATCTTATCCCGCTCCTGGGAGATGCGGGCGGTGCCGCTCACCGACAGCCCCTCCATGCTCCCTTCGTCGAGGTAGGCGAGGTTGACGTGGGCATCGTACTCGAGCTCGGCGATCTTGTCGGTCTCAATGTTGGTGACGAACCACAGATCGGCGATGGGCTCACGTTCCTGCGTAGCCATCGGACGGGAGACCAGCATTCCATCGGGGCGGCGGGTGGTCATCATCGCGATCTCGATGTCCGAGACCAGGTCGTACAGTTCGTCGAGCTTCTTTTCGGTGGGGGTGTTCGTGCTCATTGGTTGCTCCGTGCGTGTCGAGTCGGGCCACCCTGCTGGCGCCGTCCTGCTGAGATCGCGAGGGTGTCGTGGCCGGCGACGTGTCTCCCGAGCGCCCCGGAGACGGCGCTCAGCCCTGCCCCGTCTCGACCGTCACGTCGTCGAACTCCACCTCGACGGCCTCGGCGAAGCGCTTCCCGTTCGTCTTGTCGTGGCGGGGGAAATCGGGGGCCTCGATGCGCACGCGGATCGTATAGGTGCCGTCCCTGGGCACCACCCAGTTCCGTCCGTAGTGGTGAATCCAGGGATGCCACACGAAGGGCTGCGCGTGGGTCCCCACCTCCTCGCCGTCGGGGCCCACCAGCGTAGCCGTGACGTCCAACCCGGGAACGATTCGTCCGTCCGAGCCGTCGCGGACCGAGACCTCCACATGAAGGTTCTCATCCCCAGGCTCCTCCCAGACCAGCTCCCCGTCGCGGAGGCGGTACATACCCTCCGCCTCCTCCACGGCGTAGCCGACCAGGTAGTCCCCAGCGCGGGTCTCGCCGCCGTCCGTGGCCACCTCCTCGGTCATGTGCTTCAAGGCGCGCTCGACGGCGGCGCCCTGATCGCGTGCGAGGTCGAGTTGGCTCTCGGAAGCCTCGTCACTGGGCTCCATGGGCGGGCGGCTCCGGGCGTCGGGGTGATTCATCGTCGTCGTTCCTCGGGATTGCAGGTCGAAGGCTGCTGAACGGTTTCGCGAGCGGGGCGGCGAGCCTCGGCGCTCAGTGGTTGCGAAGGGCGTCGATGAGTTGGCCTTTATCCATGTCGCTCCGTCCCTCGATGCCCACGTCGGCAGCCTTGTCCCGGAGGTCGTCCACCGTCCAATTCTCGTACGGCGGGTGCTTCCCGCCCTTCTTGGCCGCCTCCTCCCGGTCGGTGTTGGCGATGCGGGCTGCCTTCTCCTTGCTCATGCCGTCCTCACGAAGAGCTTCGTACTGCTCGTCGTCCTTGATCTGAGGGCCGTGGTCCTCGCTCATGATGGCGGTCGGGGTATGGGACAAGGGGTTTCGGGTCAGGTCTGGGCAGCAAGAAGCGTTCCCAGGTGATCCCTCACTCAGACGGCCCTCCCTCGAGGGGCGCCGGCGAGCTCCTGGACCCCTACTCAATCACCCGGAGCCAACGCGATCCCTCCCGCCTGCTTGCCCACCTCTGCCGAGGCCACACGGGCATACGTCGCGAGATCCACCACTTCGACAAGGCCCGGCTCGCCCCCCACGCCCTCGACGGTGACGAAGGCGTAGCGGTCGTCGGGGGTGACCACCACGCCGTGGGTCACGGTCTGGAGCGAGGGGATCTTCGCCACCTGCTCCCCTGTGGCCAGGGCCCAGACGGCCAGGTGGGCGCTCCCCTTCAGGGTGGCCAGGAGCCGGGTGCCGTCCGAGGTGAGGGCCAGGTTGTAGGGCGCGCCTTCGGCCGGGATCCGCCGGGCCACGCGCCAGTCGGTGAGGTCCACCTCGACGATCTCATGGCCCTTGTTGCACGCCACGAAGAGCCGGCGCCCGTCGGAGGTGGGCGTGGTCCAGGTGGGGGAGCAGGGCGAGGCGTCCGCCCCGGCATCTCCGGTGGCACCCCCCATGGCCATCGCGCCCATGTCGTGGCCCTCGTAGGACGCCACGGACTCGCCCGTCACCAGGTCCAGGCGGCGGGTCACCTCCAATGAGGAGGTGGACATCTCCACGAGCTGCTCGTCCATCATGCACGCCGAGTAGTTGAAGCGGCCGTCCGGCGACATCCGCGAGCCGTGGGGCATGGTGCAGGTCTCGGTCTTCTGGATCTCCAGCATGGTCTCGGTATCCACCACGGACACGGTGCTGGGCGCCATGTCGCCGTAGAAATCCGAGTTCACCACGAAGGCCAGCGCTCCCTCGGGGGTGAGGGACATGGTGGCGGGAAACATCCCCAGCTCCGTCCACCCCACGACGGTGTCCGCCTCCGCGTCGAACCGGAGGAGCGTACCGTTGGGGTAGCCGTGGCCCAG
This sequence comes from uncultured Gemmatimonadota bacterium, assembly GCA_937136445.1. Classification (GTDB taxonomy): domain Bacteria; phylum Gemmatimonadota; class Gemmatimonadetes; order Longimicrobiales; family Gaopeijiaceae; genus JAJCZZ01. The sequence goes on along the minus strand of CAKZOQ010000015.1, from coordinate 353 downwards.
CGAGAGGTACCAGGAGCGGCCCAGCGGATCGACGGTGATGCCGTGGGGCCCCTCGATCTCCGCCGGCCACCGCCCCACCGGGATCACCTTCTCCACGACGAGGTCCCCGCCCGGATGGTAGGCGAGCACGCTCACCACGTCCTCCGACTCCGAGGCGACGTAGACCCGGTACGGCCCGCCGTCCTGTGCCGTCACCGGCGGCGGGAATGCGAAGGCCAGGAGGGCGACCAGCGCCGGAAGCCTCACGGGATCAGCGGCTGCCGCGGCTGGAGCTGCACCGACCACAGTCCGGAGAAGTGCTCGGCGAAGAAGAGATTCCCCTTGTGCGGCTGCGGACCCCAGGTAAAGGGCGC
>CAKZOQ010000014.1 GCA_937136445.1 uncultured Gemmatimonadota bacterium | reverse complement strand
TCCGCGGCCCGTTCATAGGCCTCACCCTGATAGAAGCCGGCGCCGATGCCGTAGAACTCCTGTGCCGACAGCCCGTCCATGGTCAGGAGCCGATCGTAGACCTCGAAGGCCTCCTCCTGCGCCCCGGTCTGGACCAGGAGCGTGGCCAGGTTCTGCTGGACCATGAGGTTGTCGGGTTCGTCCTGGGCCAGGGCCCGGAACGCCGCCACGGCCTCGTCCATGCGTCCCGCGTCGGCGAGGATCTGCGCCTCCGTGAGGGGGATGCCTGCGGCCTGTTCCTCCCAACTCGCGATGATGGTGCTGTCCATCTCGGCGGGATCGGCCGTGTTGACGATCTGCTGGGCCTGACCGAGGAGCTCCAGGGCACGGTCGTGCTCACGGAGCTGTCCGTAGATCTGGCCCAGGGTGATCATGACCTCGGGCCGCTCCTGGTACATGGCGTGGGCGCCCTCGAAGACATCGACCGCCGCCTCGTAGTTCCCGGCGTTCACCAGGGGGATGGCCTCCTCGTAGAGCTCGAGCCAGGTCTGCTCGCGGATGCCCGTGGTCTCGAGCTGGTAGATGGGACGCAGCTCTTCGGCACGGCTGAGGAAGCGATCCGCCTCCTCGTAGTTCTCCAGACCCATGCTGGCCTCGGCGGCGAGGCGCCACGCCAACGGGTTGGTGGAGTCGGCGGCGATGGCGGCCTCGGCGGACTGCAGCGCGGCGGCGTAGAGATCCTGGGCGGCACCCTCGGCGGCCTGCTCGGCGTCTTCCAGGGTGCTGGAGGCCGAACGCGTGTTCTCGTCCTCCCGCGGGCTCTCTCCCTGCTCCAGGGTCTCTCCCCCGGGCATGGCCAGGCCGGCGAGACCCTCGCCGCCCCCTCCTCCTCCGCCTCCACCGCCGGAAGCGCAGCCCGTGAGCGAGAAAGCAAGAGCCATCAAAAGGACGAGTCCGGAGCGGATCTTCATCCTGGGAACCTCCCGTGGGTTCGTTCGTGGAATCATGCGAGACGATTGTCGGACAGACCTTCAAAATTAGAGCGCCTGGGAAGGCGGGTCAAACCGCCAAGGGCCAAGCGTCGGGGCGCATCTCCTCCCCTCGGGTGATCTACTGGCAAAGCCCGTGCCAGGGTCCGTCAGCGCCCCAGCCAGGTGAGCACCCGACTCGCGAGCACCTCGCTGAAGCCCGGGACCCGGGCGATCTCCTCCTTGGTGGCCTCCCGGACACCCTTCACCGAACCGAACCGGCGCAGGAGCTCGGTCTGCCGGGAGGGCCCGATCCCCGGGATGTCCCCGAGCTCGCTGCGGAGCGTCCGCTTGCTGCGCAGCTTCCGGTTGTAGCGGATGGCGAAGCGGTGCGCTTCGTTCCGGATGCGCTGCAGAAGATGCAGGGCGCGATTGCGGCGATCCAGGATCACCGGATGCCTGCGGCCCGGCACGAAGACCTCCTCCTCCCTCTTGGCAAGCGCCACCACCGCGATGTCCCCCAGTTCCATCTGCTCCAGCGCCGCCACCGCCGCCGAGAGCTGCCCCTTCCCTCCATCGATGACCACGAGGTCCGGCAGCGGCTCATCCTCGTCCCGGCGCCGTCGCACGTACCGGGTCACCGCCTCCTGCATGGACCGGTAGTCGTCGTTGCCCCACTTGCCACGGATCTTCATGTGGCGATACCCGGCCTTCCGGGGCTCTCCGTTCTCGAAGACGACGGCGCTCCCCACCGTCTCCGAGCCCTGGATGTGGGAGATGTCGAAGCAGACCATGAGTCGTGGGACCACCTTGAGGTCCAATTCGTCCTGGAGGCTGTAGAGGGCGTCCTCCGCCCGGTCGGCGGTGTAGGCCAGCGCAGTGACCCGGTCCTCCAGCACATGCCGTGCGTTCTCCTCGGCCAGCTTCACGAGCCGGCGTTTCTCACCGCGCTGCGGGACGCGGAAGGCCACCGCCCGTCCCCCTGCCTCGGTGAGGACGTCCGCCACGAGGGGGGCTTCCTCGATGGCCCTGGGGAGCAGGATGTGACGGGGGAGGTCGGCGGTGCGCACCGATCCACCGCCCAGGTAGTAGCGGGAGACCAGCGAGGTGACCAGGTCTTCGTCCGACTCCTCCAGGATGTCCTGGAAGCGCAAGGAATCCCGACCCAGGAGGAGCCCGGAGCGGATGCGCATGACGACGCCGGCACCCAGCTCGCCGTCCCGTGCGAGGCCCACCACGTCCAGGCTCCCTCCCCCGGCTCGGTGGACCCGCTGCTCCCGGGCCAGCGAGT
>CAKZOQ010000013.1 GCA_937136445.1 uncultured Gemmatimonadota bacterium | reverse complement strand
TGGTGCTGATGCACAACCCGGTCGCCTTCCGGGACCTCCCAGCGGGCTCCGGGGGCCTCACCCTGGCCGCGCACACCCACGGAGGGCAGGTGCGTCTCCCCTTCCTCCGCAGCACGAGCTGGCTCGACATCGCCCGTCCCCGCGAGGTGGTGGCCGACGGTTGGGCGGTGGACTCCATCGGCGCCCCGGGCAACAGCCTCTACGTGAACCGGGGCGTGGGCTTCAGCGCCCTGCCCGTACGGATCCGTTGCCAACCGGAGCTGACGATCCTCACCCTGGTCTCCGCCGATGCCGTGTCCACCGAGGCCTCGCAGCAACGTGGGGAACGGTAGGAGGATCGGGTGGTGGGCCCGACCGACGATACCATCCGATCACGACCAGGAACCCGCCCTACCGCGTGGGTACTCCACGGCTCCACCCAGCCCCGCGAGGAGCCATGGACACGACGGCCCATCACGCCCCCGACGGCACCTTTCGGAACCCCTGGGAGATCTCCCAGGGCGACGCGGAGCTCCGGGGCCGGATCCGGGAGGTGGCGTGGGACTGGATCACCGGAGATCACCCTCCGGACCCCGAGCCGGGTCAGCTTCCTGCGGAGGAGCCGGAGCTGGCGCCGGCACCGGAGGCGGGGGCCCGTGTCACCTGGGTGGGCCATGCCACCACGCTGATCCGTCTCCCCGGGCTCACCCTCCTCACCGACCCGGTCTGGTCCGAGCGGTGCTCGCCGGTGCCCTTCTGGGGACCGAAGCGCTTCGTCTCGGCCGTCCCGGCGCTCACGGAGCTTCCGGCGGTGGACGCCGTCCTCCTCTCCCACGACCACTTCGACCATCTGGACCGCTTCACCGTCACCGCCCTGCACCGGCGCTTCGGGGAGGGGCTCACCTGGTTCACACCGCTGGGCTATCGGGACTGGTTCCGCCGCAGGGGGATCACTCGGGTGGAGGAGCTGGACTGGTGGGGGGAGGCGGAGCTCCAGGGGTATCGCATCGTGTGCACCCCGGCGCGCCACTGGACCCGCCGGACCCCCTGGGGGACCAATCGTCGGCTCTGGTCGGGGTGGGCGGTGGTGCCGGCCGAGGCCGATCCAGCCATGGACTCGCCCGTCTCCTCCGCCCTGCCCGCCGAGAACCCTACACCTCCCGCCCCTCGCCTCTGGTTCGCCGGCGATTCGGCTTGGTGCCCCGCCTTCGCCGAGATCGGGGCGCGGCTGGGCCCCTTCGACCTCTCCCTCGTGCCCGTCGGGGCCTACGAGCCCCGCTGGTTCATGAAGGCGGCCCACATGACCCCCGAGGAGGCGGTGCGGGCCTTCCAGGAGGCGGGGGGCGCGGGAATCATGGTCCCCATCCATTGGGGGACGTGGCGCCTCACCTTCGAGGATCCGCTGGAGCCCCGGACCCGCACCCGTGCGGCCTGGGGAGAGGCGGGCCTGGACCCCGGCGGACTGGCGCTGCTTCGCCACGGAGAGACGGTGACGGTGGGAGGGGGCTGAAACCTCGTCCGGCCGTCAGCGCCGGACCTCCTGCAGGAAGGGCTCCACGAGGCGCCACACCGTGGCCCACGCCCCGGTCCAGGGTGCCACGAGCTCGAAGTGGGCGGCGCGGTCCACGATGTGGTGCTCCACCTCGGCGCCGGCGGCGCGGGCTTGGGCGGCGTAGGTCTCCCCGATGGTCGGAGGTACCGCCCGGTCGTCGGCTCCTGTCAGAAGGAGCTGCGGCACGCCGGAAGGCGGGAGCGCCGACGGCGACGCCTGGGCGACCCTTTCCGGGGCGTCCGGGGGGGGCACCCAGCCCAGGAGCTGCGTGGCGGCGTCTCCGCAGCCGTCGTCCCAGTCGATGCCCAAGGCGTGGTAGTGCTCCAAGTCGGCCATGGCGGCGAGGCCCACGACGGCACGGAGCCGCAGGGGGTCGGGCGTGTGAAGCACGCTCCCCGAGGGGATCCGATGGCGGGCTGCGGCCCAGAGGGCCAGGTGCCCGCCGGAGGAGTGCCCCACCGCCGCCACCCGATCCAGGTCCAACCGGTGGAGGTCCGCCACCTCGCGAAGGTGGTCGATGCCGGCCCCTACGTCCCGGAAGATGCCCGGCCAGGCGCCTCCCTCCTCGTCGATGCTTCGGAACTCCAGGTTCCAGGTAGCCCAGCCGGCCTCGGTCAGGGCCACGGCGACGGCGTCCATGTAGCCCTGATCCGCACGCGACGTCCAGCAGCCCCCGTGGAGGATGACGGCCACCGGATGGGACCCGTCCCCGTCGGGCGTGCGGAGCTCGGCGACCTGCCGGTCGTCGGGACCGTAGGACAGGACGGCGTCGGCGGGGAACTCCTCCCAGCCCACCGCTTCCTCGGCGGTGATGTAACCGTCAGGCGATGCGGCGGACACGGACGCGGGGGAAGGGGGCGGGCCGCCGCACCCGGCCAGGCTCCACGCCACCAGGGCGAGGAGTCCGGCCCGGGCGCCGGCCCGGAGGGGGCTCACGCGTCCTGGACGGTGACCTTCTCCATGACCACATCGGTCCGCGGGCGATCCCGGCCATCGGTGTCGATCTGCCCGATCTCCTCCACGACGTCCATGCCCCCGGTCACCTGGCCGAAGATGGCGTGCTTCCCGTCCAGCCACGGGGTGGGCACCAGGGTGATGAAGAACTGGGATCCCCCGGTGTTGGGGCCGGCGTTGGCCATGCTGAGGATCCCCGGCTCGTCGTGGGCGAGCCCCTCGCCGAACTCGTCGTCGATGGTGTAGCCCGGGCCGCCGCGACCGGTGCCGTCGGGGTCCCCGCCCTGAATCATGAAGTCCTCGATGACCCGGTGGAAGACGACGCCGTCGTAGAAGCCGTCCTCGGCGAGGCTCCGGAAGTTGGCCGAGGTCTCGGGGGCCTTGTCGGCGAACAGCTCCACGGTGATGGTGCCGTGATTCGTGTCGATGGTGACGGTGGGGTTGGCCACGTGGGGGACTCCTGGGTTGGGATGAAGCGCTCAGGCTAGGATCCCGGCGACGGTCGCGACAGACCCACGGCTCGGCGGGGCCTCGCGGCGCCCCGGGGTCCCTTCTACTCTTCGGACGACCTCACGCTCCCTGGGCAGCCCTTCCCCGGATCCCATCGTCGCCTCCATGCCACCTCGCCTCTCCCTCCGTCTGCCCCGGTCGCCCCGGACCCCACTCCTCCTCCTTCTGGCGGGCCTCCTGGGGACGGCGCCGGGGTGCACGCCCCCGCTGAAGCTCGCTCCGTCGGACGCCGCCGACGTCCTGGATCGCCAGGTTCTCCGGGCGCCGGATCCGGGTCAGCCGGGCTCCTTTGCCGTCCGCACCCTCTACTACGGCAGCGGCACCGACAAGAACCGCCCGGAGTACCGGGACTCGGTGACACTCGTCACCGAGCCCGTGGACGCGTCGGCGTTGGTGGACCTGGGCGATGATGCCGAGGAACGCAACGACTACTGGGGCTTCACCCCGGAGGAGATGCCCCTCAACGCCCGGGTCTGGC
>CAKZOQ010000012.1 GCA_937136445.1 uncultured Gemmatimonadota bacterium | reverse complement strand
CGAGGTCGGACTGGCCGAGGCACGCCTCGTGGCTACGGAACGGCGGCTGGAGGCCCGCACCCTCCAGCACTTGGCGCGCATCGTCACCCTGGTCCGCACAGGGGGGCGCCTGGCCGCCGAGGACTCGCTACTGGCCGCGGCGGAGACGGCCCTCCGGGACCGCTTCTCGGTGGGCGACGCACGCTACGTGGACCTCCTCCGTCTCCGCACGGAGCGACTCCGGGTGCAGACCGACCGGGCCCGTGTCCAGGCCGACGCCCGGGGCGAGCGGGAGACTCTGGCCGGGCTGGCAGGAGCCGACGGGGCCCCCGCGGTGGAGGCGCTGGTGGACTCGGCCCTGGCGCTCCCGACTGCTGCGGACGCGGCGGTCCCACCTCCGCCTCCCCTCGACTCCCTCCTGGCCCTGGCCGGCGAGATTGGCGTGGCGCGGGCCACCCTGGGTCGCGCCGGAGCCGCCCGGGAGGTGACCCGGGCAGCGCAGCGCCCCCGCATCTCGGCGGCCGTGGGGGCGCAGCGCCGCTTCGAAGGCGGCTCCACCTCCTTCGGACCGGTCATCAGCGGCTCCATCTCCCTCCCGTTCACCCGGGGCGAGGCGAACCGGGCCGAGTCCGAGGCGGCGGAGCGGGAGGTGGAGGCCGCCGAGGCCCGATTGGCCGCCACCATGGCCCGAGTCCGCTCGTCGCTGGCCGCTGCCCTCACGCGGTACGAGGCCTCCCGCGACCGGGTGGACGCCATCGACTCGGCGCTCCTCCAGGGTGCCCGGGACGAACGGGAGGCGGCGCTCGGCGCCTACCGGAGCGGCGATCTCTCCCTCCTGGAGTTCCTGGACTTCGAACGCGCCCTGGCTCGGGCCGAGATCGAGCGCCTGCGCGCTCGAGCCGACGCCGCCGAGGCCTACGCCAACCTCATCTCCGCCGCCACCGGCGAGGGATGACCCCCATGACGACCATCGACATGACCCAGACGACCCTGGACCGGACCCGCCGCACGCTCCTTCCCATGTTCCTCGCCCTCGCCGGGATCATCCTGGCGGGGTGTGGCGGAGACGAGGCGCAGCCGGCCGTGAACGATCCCGCCGCCGAGCAGGTCGGCGAGCATGCGGACGAGCACGGAGACGAGCACACCGAGGAGGAGGGCGTCGTGGAGCTCACCGAGGCGGCCGTCGCCGCAGCGGGTATCATCGTGGGCGAGGTGGCGACCCGGGAGATACCTTCGGGACCGTCCTCCGCCACCACCGTCCCCGGACAGGTGGCCTTCGATCCCGGCCGTGTGGCCCTGGTCTCGCCCCGGACGGCGGGGCGCATCGAGGAACTCACCGTGGTGGAGGGCGACCAGGTCCGGGCGGGACAGGTCCTGGCCCGAGTGCTGAGCCCGGCCTTCCTCACCGCCCAGAACGACTATCGCCACGCCGCCAGGCGGGCACGCCTCCTCGTCGGGACCGAGGACGAGGGTGAGGCCGGGGCGCTGGCCGACGCCGCCCGGCGCCGGCTCCGTCTCCTGGGAGCCGGCGAAGCCCTCCTGGACCAACTCGCCGGAGGTGGCGAGGCCCTGGACCTGATTCCCATCCCGGCCCCGTTCCCGGGGAGCATCGTCGAGGCCCACGCCCTCACCGGCGCCGCTGTGGAGCCCGGCTCTCCCATCTTCACCCTGGCTGACCTTTCGGTGGTGAACGCGGTGGCCGAGGTGCCGGAGCGAGACCTGGCCACCCTCCGCCTGGGGCAGGAGGCCCGCATCGACCTCTCCGCCTACCCGGGGCAGCCGGTGGAGGGCACGGTGGAACGGATCGCCGAGGAGCTGGACCCCTCCACCCGCACCGCCCGGGCCATCGTCCGGGTCGCCAACCCGGACCGGCTCCTCCGGCCGGGAATGTTCGCCACGGTGCACCTCCTGGCGCCCGGAGAGGGACCCCTGGTCACGCGTCCCGTGATCCCCGCACAGGCGGTGGTGGTGGACGGCGCCGACCGCTGGGCCTTCGTGGAGGTGGGGCCGCGCACGTTCGAACGCCGGGCCGTGGAGGTGGAGGCGCTGGGTGAAGGAGAACTCATCGTCCACTCAGGGCTTGAGCCTGGAGAACGGCTGGTCGTTCAGGGAGCGTTCACGCTGCAGTCCGAGCTCGCCAAGGGCGAGTTCGGCGGCCACGCCCACTGAGGCCCGCCATGATCGACCGAATCATCCGCTGGGCGGTGGAGAACCGCTGGACCGTCCTGCTCCTGGTGGCCGCGCTGGTGGGCGGGGGGCTCTGGGCCCTCCGTACCCTTCGCATCGACGCCTTCCCTGACCTCACCAACGTCCAGGTCCAGGTGCTGGCCGAGGCACCGGGCCTCTCACCGGCCGAGGTCGAGCGACTGGTGGCCTACCCCCTGGAGACCTCCATGAACGGTCTCCCCGGGGTCACGCAGATCCGCTCCACCAGCAAGTACGGCTTCGCCACCGCCACCGTGGTCTTCGAGGACGACACCGACCTCTACTTCGCCCGCACCCTGGTCTCCGAACGACTCCAGAGCGTGCGGGAGGCGCTCCCACCCGGTGCGGATGTCGACATGGGCCCCCTCGCCGGGGCCACAAGCGAGATCTACCTCTATACCGTGGAGGGAGGCGGGCTGGACCTCATGGCGCTCCGCACCCTCCATGACCGTGTGATCCGCCCCCAGCTCCGGGCCATCCCGGGGGTGACGGAGATCAACGCCTTCGGGGGGCACGTCCGGCAGATGCAGGTCGTGGTCTCGCCCCGGGACCTCACTGCCCACGGCCTCACCCTCCACGACGTCATCGCCGCCGTGGAGGCCAACAGCCGCACCCCGGCGGGGGCCTACCTGGAGACCGGGGAGCAGCAGCTCATCCTTCGCGGCATGGGGCAGGCCTCTGATCCCGGAGACCTACGCCAGACGGTGGTGAAGGCCAGCAACCGCGGCGTCCCCGTCCTCCTGGGCGACGTGGCTGAGGTGGGCTACGGTCCCGAGGTGCGTCAGGGCGCCGTCTCGCGCGACGGTGGCGGCGAGGTCATGAGCGGCATCGTCATGATGCTCCGCGGCGAGAACAGCCGGAACGTAGTCGCCGCCGTCCGGGACGCGGTGGAGGAGATCAACCGCTCGCTCCCGGAGGGTGTGCTCCTGGCCCCTTACTACGACCAAACCGACCTGGTGGAGGGCACGCTCCACACCATCCGGGAGAACCTCCTCCTGGGCGGCTTCCTGGTCATCGCCATCCTCCTCCTCTTCCTGGGGAACCTCCGGGCGGCGCTCGTGGTGGCGGCCACCATCCCGCTCTCGCTCCTCTTCGCCATGATCGGGATGCGGTGGCTGGGGCTCTCGGCCAACCTCATGAGCCTGGGGGCCATCGACTTCGGGATGATCGTGGACGGCTCGGTGGTCATGGCCGAGAACTACGTCAAACGGCTTCACGAGGACGAGGAGGAGGGCCGCTTCCCGCAGGGGCGAGCTGCCTTCATGGCCCGCCTCCGCGACGTGGCCCACGAGGTGGGGCGCCCCATCGGTTTCGGGGTGCTCATCATCATGCTGGTCTACCTGCCCATCCTCACCCTCCAGGGACTCGAGGGACGTCTCTTCCAGCCGATGGCCCTGACCGTGGGCATGGCGCTCTTCGGTAGTCTCCTGCTCGCACTCCTATTCGTGCCGGCGGCGGCCACCTTCGTCTTCCGGGAGGGAGCGCGGGAGTCCCGATACGCCGTGCGCCTGGCCGAGTGGTTGGACCGACGGTACACCCCGCTGCTCCGGACGACGCTGGCTCGTCCCGGGCGCACGGTGGTGGTGGCGCTCGCCGCCTTCCTGGCCACGGCTGCGTTGGCACCCCGACTCGGCACGGAGTTTCTCCCGGAGCTGGACGAGGGCTCCATTCTCATCCAGCCCACCCGGGATCCTGGAATCTCCCTGACCCACTCCATGGAGGTGGCGCGGCGGGTGGAGGAGGTGGTCGCCCGCACGCCCGAGGTGACCACGGTGGTGAGTCGCGTGGGGCGCCCCGACGTGGGGAGCGACCCCATGGGAATCAACCAGTCCGACGTCTTCGTCATGCTGGAGCCCCGCGCGGA
>CAKZOQ010000011.1 GCA_937136445.1 uncultured Gemmatimonadota bacterium | reverse complement strand
CCCCCCCCGCCGAATCCGTCCGCTCGTCCAGCGTCACCGTCTCCAGCGCCGGAAGCCTCCGTGCCAGGCCGTCCCCGAAGGTCTGGTCCGCCCAGAGCATGGTGGAGGGGGCGTAGCGGAGGTGGGTCACCCGCCCGGCCCGTCCCGGCGTCCAGGGCACCAGGTCGCCGTGGTCCCGCACCAGGGTGAGGGAGCGAGCGGCGGCGGTGTCGGCGAAGGCCAGGTGCGCTCCCGACCCGACCACCTGGTCCACCGCCTCCAGTAGGGTGCTCCGGTTCCGGTGGAGGCCCAGACGGGCCTTCGCCTCCAGGATGCGGCGGGCCGACGAGCGGATCCGCTCCGCCGAGAGTCGGCCGGACGCCACCGCCGCCACCACGGCGTCCACCGAGGCGGTGACGTCCGCGGGGGTGAGGATGACGTCGGCGCCGGCCTCCACCGCCCGCACCGACGCCTCCCCGCCGCCGTAGCCTTCGGTGATGGCGCCCATGGCCAGGGCATCGGTGAGGAGAAGTCCGTCGAAACCCATCTCGTCCCGGAGGAGCCCGGTCATGAGCTGGGGGGCCAGAGTAGCAGGAACGGTGGAGCCCACCACCTCCGGCACCGCCACGTGGGCGGTCATGACGGCGTCCACGCCCTCGGCCACGGCCCGCTGGAAGGGGACCAGCTCCACCGCGTCCAGGCGCCCCCGGTCGGCGTCCACCACCGGCAGCTCCAGGTGGGAATCCACCGAGGTGTCTCCGTGGCCCGGGAAGTGCTTGGCCGTGGTGAGGGCGCCTCCGGCCCGCGCCCCCTGGACGAAGGCCGCACCCAGCTCCGCCACGGCCTGCGGGTCCGCCCCGAAGGAACGGGTGGCGATGACCGGATTGTCGGGGTTGGAGTTCACGTCCAGAACTGGCGCGAAGAGCATCCCCACCCCGGTGGCGCGGGCCTCCCGGGCGGTGATGCGGCCGTACTCGTAGGCGAAGCGGGGGTCGCCGATGGCCCCGAACGCCATGGTGGGCGGGAACTCGGTACCGCCGCCCTGGGGAAGCATCGACGGAAGGGCCCAGCTTCCACCAAGGCGCATGCCGGGCCCCCCGTTCTCGAAGTCCGAGCCCACCAGGAGCGGGATCTCGGCTCGGGACTGGAGGGCGTTCAGCTTGGCGGCGAAGGCGTGGGGCGTCCCGATGGAAGGAACGACCCCCCCGATGCCCTCCTCCACCACCCACGCCTCCAGGAGGCCGAAGTCGGGGGAGCTGGGCGCCGCGTAGCCGCCGGGGATCCACTGGAGGACGAGCTGGGCCACCTGACGACGGAGCGACAGCCCGTCCAGCGTGGTATCGACCCAGCGCTGTGCGTCGGCGTCCAGCACGGACGACAGGACCGGTGAGGTCGCCTCTCCGGGAGGCTGGGAGGGAGCCGAGGCCCCCGCTGCGCATCCCCCCAGGAGCAGCGCCACCAGGAACGCCACGCCCCGGAAGGCCCGAACGGGCCCGGTCCTCGCTCCGAACGCCTCCCCTACCACCGCAGAACGCCCAGCGTCAACGACCGGAGCCGCGGGCCGGGAGCTGGATCCCGTCGCCGATCCGGAAGTAGGGCGAGAAGCCGGTGGGCGACCGGCCCGTGAGGGGGAAGTCGCCGAAGAGGGCGCTGGCGGCGGCGCGCTGGCTGGACTCGGAGCCGCTCCAGGCCAGCATGTACGACCGCACGTCCGGGAACTCGCTGAGCAGGTAGGGATTGCCGAAGGAGACCACCACGTGGGGCACTCCGGTGGCCTCCAGGTCCCGGATGAAGGCGGCGAGCTCGTCGGGGACGGCCACCGAGCCGGAGTAGGAGACGGCGGTGACGTAGGTGCTCACCACCACCAGCGCCGAGCTCCGGGCCTGGCGCAGGAGGCCTCCGTAGAGCGCCTCCGGCGCGTCCCGGTCGAGCTCCACCGTCCGGAGTCGGGGATAGGTGGAGCGGAGACGGCGGTTGAAGAAGCGCCCGGCGAGGACGTCGGAGCTCCGGCGGTAGGTGACCGAGAGGACCTGGGCCGAGCGGGTACCGAGAAGGGGGAGGAGGTCGCCCTCGTTGCGAATCAGGGTGATGGACTTCCGGGCGATCTGGTCGGCGAGGTCGTGGTGGTCGGGGACGCCAACCACCTCGGGGATCCGCGACAGATCCACCGTCCGGTCCCGGTGCAGCCCCATCTCCTGCTTGGTCTGGAGGAGTCGGAGGACGGTGTCGTCGATGCGGGACTCGGGGATGCGTCCGGCGCACACCGCATCCACGATTCCCTGCAAGGCCGCCGTCACCGAGGGGGGCATGAGGATGACGTCGGCTCCGGCCTCCACCGCCTGGACCGCCGCCTCCCCGGCGCCCAGCCGGCCCGAGATGGCCCGCATGTCCATGGCGTCGGTGAAGACGAGGCCGTCGAACCCCATCTCTCCACGGAGGAGGTCGGTGAGGACCGGGCGGGAGAGGGTGGCGGGATCGCCGTTGCCTCCGTTGAGAGAAGGAACGGTGATGTGGGCCGTCATGATCCCGCCCATGCCCTCGTCGATGGCCGCCTGGAAGGGCTTCAACTCCACCGAGTCCATGCGGAGCCGGTCGTGGGGGATGGTGGGAAGCGCCAGGTGCGAATCGGTGCCGGTGTCGCCGTGACCGGGGAAGTGTTTGCCGGTGGCCAGCGCTCCGTGCTCCTGGACGCCACGGACGAAGGAGCGGCCCAGGGTGGAGACCAGGACCGGGTCCTCGCCGAAGGAGCGGACGTTGATGATGGGGTTGTCCGGGTTGTTGTTCACGTCCAGGACCGGCGCGAAGGGGACGTGGACCCCGACGGCCCGGGCCTCCTGGGCGGTGACCCGCCCCATCTCGTAGGCCAGACCGGCTTCCCCGGTGGCGCCCACCGCCATGAGGTTGGGGAAGTCCGTGGCACCCCCCAGCTCGATGGTCCCGGGCATCTGGACCGCCCCCCGGAAGCGGAAGCCCGCCCCCGTCTCCAGGTCGGCGGCCACCAGGAGGGGGAAGCGGGCGTGGCCCTGAAGGTCGTTGAGCTTCGCCGCCACCTCGGTGGGGGAACCCACCGACATGATGACCCCGCCGATGCCTTCCTCCACGTACTCTGCGACGCGGTCGTGGCTGGAGGATCCCTTGGGGGCGTAGTCGCCGATGACCCAGGGCATGATCATCTGCCCCACCTTCTCCCGGAGCGTCATCGAGGCCAGGGTTCGCTCTGCCCACTCGGCGTCCGGGGCCACCTCCGGCTCTCGGTCCGCTACGAGCTCCGGCGCCACGTCGAACTGCCCGTCCGGGACCGGCGCGGTGGCTGGCTCGGGCTCCTCCGCGGCGGGCTCGGCGGCCTCGTCGGCAGGCGCGGTGGCTTGCCCGGTGGGTGTCCCCGCCTGGGATCCGTCCCCGGACGTGGGCGGAGCCGGCGACGGATCGGCTGCGGGGGGTGGAGCGGAGCATGCCTGGACGACGGCGACCACCGCCACCAGGAGGAGGGTCAGGGCCGGGAATCGGGCCTGCCGCGGCGGCGTGCCGGACGGTGCGGGGGATGGGGTGGCGTCGGCCATGCCGAAGGGGCGTCGGGGTGGGGTCGGCTGCATTGACGGCGGGTCGCGGGGGCCCGAACCTTGGCCTCATGAACGCACTCGAAACGAGCCGCGACCGGCGCCGCGGAGGTCCAGGATTGGAAGGTAGATGTCGCCCTCGAGGCCCACAATCCTTCCTCTACGCCGGGGCACTCCCGGGTTCGCTCCTCCTCTGCCTCTTCCTGGCGACGGGGTGTGGAGACGCCACCGGTGACACCCCCGATACCGAGCAGGCGGCTGCATCGGTCCGGCCCGGAATCCAGGTCCTGCTCCGCGACTCCCTGCACCTGGTGCGGGACCGGCGGGTGGGCCTCATCACGAACCACACCGGGCTGGTCCCCTCCCGGGAGCGACCCGGCGATCCTGCAGCCGCCCGGAGTTCCATCGACGTCCTGGCGGAGGCCCCGCAGGTGGAGCTGGTGGCCCTCTTCGGTCCGGAGCACGGCATCCGGGGAGACGCCGAGGCCGGCGAGCGCGTCGAGAGCGGGATGGATCCCCGCACCGGCGTCCCCATCCACTCCCTCTACGGCGCCACCCGACGTCCCAGCCCGGAGAGCCTGGACGGGGTGGAGGTCCTGGTCTTCGACATGCAGGACGTCGGGGCGCGCTTCTACACCTACGTGTCCACCATGGCCTATGCCATGGAGGCCGCCGGTGCGGCCGGGATTCCCTTCGTCGTGGTGGACCGACCGAACCCCATCCGCGGCGACGTCGTGCAGGGGAACGTCCTCGATCCCTCCTTCGCCACCTTCGTGGGGCTCTACCCGGTGCCCATGCGCCACGGGATGACGGTGGGGGAGCTGGCGCGGATGATCGTCGGTGAGTTCGGAGTGGAGGTCGAGCTCCACGTCGTGCCCATGGATGGATGGGACCCCACGTCGGTCTGGGCGGCGACGGAGCTCCCCTGGGTGGCTCCCTCCCCCAACCTCCCCTCGGTGGCGAGCGCCCTGGCCTATCCCGGCACCTGTCTCTTCGAGGGCACCCCGCTCTCGGTGGGCCGGGGCACCGAGCAGGCCTTTCAGTGGGTGGGAGCACCCTGGCTCGATGGTGCGGCGCTGGCCGAGGCCATGAATGGCTACGGGATCGACGGCGTCCGCTTCGAGGCGGTCCGGTTCACGCCGGAGAATCCCGGCGACGGCAAGTTTGGCGGCGTGGAGGTCCAGGGCGTCCGGTTCGTATCCGAGTCCACCGACTACGACGCGCCTCGCGCCGCGGTGGCCCTCCTGGTGGAAGCCCGTGTGGCATCCGGTGATCGCTGGAGCTGGAACCAGGCCCACTTCGACCGCCTCGCCGGGACCGATTCCCTTCGGCTGGGTCTGGAGGCGGGGCTGGGGCTGGAGGAGTTGACTGCCGGATGGCCGGCGCAGCAGGCGGCCTTCAAGGCGCGTCGGGCGCCCTACCTCCTCTACCGGGACTGAGCGAGCTCCGGAGGCCGTCGTGCCTGGGTCTCCTGCTCGAAGTCGAAGGCCCACGAGAGGAGGTCGGCCTCGCTCCAACGGTCCCCGATGAAGGCGACGGCGAAGGGCGTGCCGTCCTCGTAGTAGGCGAAAGGGAGGGTCACCACCGGGACGCCGAGGTCGTTGATGATGTTGCTGGGCAGCTCCGGCCAGTTGTTGGGGTTGTGGTCCGGCCGTTCCGGGTCCTCCACCCGATCCGGCGCCGGCGACCCCGCCTGGGGGAAGAAGAGCCCGTCGAGCTGGTGCTCCTCCATCACTTGCCGGAAGAGGGCCAGCAGATCTCGCCTCCAGGCCTGGTAGGCGTCGCCGGCCTCGGTGGCGCTGGGACGGACGGGAGGAACCCGCTCCCCGTCCCGCCGGCTCCGGGGGAACTCCCGCCCCGTCAGGGCCTCCCACCCCTCGGGCGTGTGGAAGGCAGCTCCCTCGCCGAGTCCCTGGAGGTACACCAGCATGTCATGGGCTCCCTGGGTGTCCACGCCCTCCCGATCGTCCCAGAGCTCCACGAACCGGGTGCCGGCGAAGGGATCCTTCACCGTCTCGGCGCCCAGTCGCCCTTCCAGCACCGCCACCGCCTCCCGGTACCGCTCCTGCGTCTCCGGAGCCAGGGGCAGGAAGTCCTCCCGCCAGCCCGGGCCCACCAGCCCGAAGCGCAGTCCCTCCAGGGACCCCCTGCGCAGCCCGGCGGCGTACCCGTCGTCGGGCATGTGCCCCACCGAGGCGAAGGTGGCCAGGTCCTCGTAGGTGGGGCCCGCCAGGACGTCCAGCGTCGTGGCGGCGTCCCGCACCGTCCGGGCCATGGGTCCCACCACGTCCACGTAGCTCCCGCTCAGCGGCACCACCCCTTCGTTGGGGACGAGTCCGTAGGTGGGCTTCACCCCCACCAGACCCTGGGCGGAGGAAGGATTCTGGATGGACCCCCCGGTCTCGGTACCCAGCCCCAGCACCGCGAAGGAGGCGTTCACCGCCGTCGCCGTCCCCCCGCTCGAGCCTCCGGGTGCCTTCTCCACGTTGTAGGGGTTCAGCGTCTCGCCGGCGACGGTGCTCCGGGTCCGGGTGCCGTGGCTGGCGAAGTCCGGGAGATTGGTCTTCCCCAGCACCACCACCCCCGCCCCCCGGAGCCGCTCCACGACCGCCGCGTCGTCGTCGGGGACCATGTCTACTCCGCCGGCGGCGGCCTGGAAGCCTTCGAATCCCGCGGTGGTGACCAGCCCCGCCATGTCCAGGTTGTCCTTGAGAACCACCGGCACACCGTGGAGGGGGCCTCGCGGTCCGCTGCCGGCGAGCTCCACGTCCAGCGCCCGGGCCTCCGCGAGCGCATCGGGGTTCATGGAGATGAAGGCGTTGTAGCGCCGCTCCCACCGGGCGATGCGATCGAGGAAGGCCCGGGTGACCTCTTCCACCCCGTACCGCCCCTCGGCGTACCCCTGCTGGAGCTCCTCGGCCGTCATCTCCACCACGTCCACCGGACCCGTCCCCGCGATCCTGGCGGTATTCTGGGCCTCCAGGGAGGCGGTAGCGAGGACGAGGAGGGTGGTTGCAAGGGCCAGAGAAGCCGGGCGCGAGGGGGAGGTGCGGCGCATGGGGTCCGGGGGTGGGAGCAATGGGGAGTGGTGTCGTCCGGCGTGGCTACGGCAAGGAGTTCCAACGATCGCAGCAGTACTTTGAGGACACCACGCTAGAACCAGCGTTGGGCCGTCAGGAGATCCGAGAAGTCGTCGGTCCACGCCCGGAGGCCCGGCGGTGCGGAGAGGGGGCGCCACCCCTGGCCCGGAAGACCTTCCAGGTCGGCGGGCTGTCGCACGAGGATCACCCAGTGGGACCCCAGGATGCCCGTCTCGGTCTCCGCGCGGGGGTCCACCGTCTCATAGGCCACCAGCCCGAGATCGCGGGCATGGGCTCCCAGCACCGGAGCCAGCTCCAGATAGGCGTTCGAGACATGGAAGAGGAGGGCGCCTCCAGGGCGCAGGCGGTCCATGTAGAGCTCCACCGCCTCCCGGGTCATGAGGTGGATGGGGATGGAGCCCGAGGTGAAGGCGTCCAGGACCAGAAGGTCGTAGCGCTCTTCCCGGGCCTCGAGCTGGAGCCGGCCGTCCCCCACCACCATCTCTACCGAGGCGGGCGTCTCTTCGAGGAAGGAGAACCACCGCGGGTCCCGGGCGATCTCCAGCACCAGAGGGTCGATCTCGTAGAGCGTCACCGTCTGATGGGCGCCGGCGTGGGCGGCGAGGGCTCCCGTTCCGGCGCCCACCAGGGCCAGACGATCCTTGTCGGGCTGGGCGGCCAGTGCGCGGACGATCCGGCCGGCGGGACCCGTGCGGTGGTAGTAGGCCAGCGGCTCTCCCCGGACCCCGGGCTCCAGCGCCTCCATCCCGTGCACCGCCGAGCCGTGGTAGAGGACGTGGAAGGTGCGGGCCGGGTCCCGGACGATGTGGTAGGTGCCGAAGAAGGTCCGCTCCTTGAAGAGGACGTCGCCCCGGTACATGCGGTCGGCGTCCACCAGCCCGAAGACGACGGCCAGCGCCAGTCCGAAGGCCACCGGACGCTGGGAGAGGAGGAAGGCGGCGCCCACCGGGACGACGATGAAGAGGCTGGAGACGACCCCGGCGGAGACCCCCTCCATCCGCCCTGCCACCCACCCCCCCACCAACAGGTAGGCCAACAGGAGCGCCGGGCCCACCAGGTCCGCCGGGGCCACCGTGCGATCCGCATCGCCGCTCCGGGGGAGGAGGAGGAAGGCGGCCAGCGCCAGCGCCGTCGGGTACTCGGCGATGGAATCGAAGAGGAGGGGCGCCAGGAGCGCCGCGAAGCTCCCGCCCAGGACCCCGCCCAGCGAGACCCAGAGGTAGAAGCCGGTGAGGTGCCGCGCGGCAGGTCGTCGGTCGGCGAGGCGGAGGTGGCAGAGGAGCCCGGCCACCGTCAGGACCGCCAGGTGCACGAGGGTGGTGAGGAGGAGGGGACTCCGGATGCGCAGCAAGAGCAGCAGTGCGGCGCCGACGGCCAGGATGGGGAACACCCGGGAGACCGCCGCCGTGGAGACCCATCGGCGCCGGGCGAAGGCGGCGATGAAGGTGAGGAGGTAGAGAGCGAGGGGGACCACCCAGAGGAGCGGCACCGGCGCGATGCGGCTGGTGAGGTAGTGGGTGACCCCCAGAAGCAGGGCCGAGGGTACGGCCGCGGCGAAGAGCCAGAAGCCCCGATCCGCCCAGGTGGGGCGGCCTTGCGCCGGTCCGTCCGACGCCGAATCCGTGGGCGGCTCGACCTGGACACGACCCTCCGCCGGCATGGTCCGCCGCGCCCACCAGCCACACACCACCATCAGCGCGACCAGGAGGGCGTACCCGGCCGTCCAGAGCCGGGTCTGGACGGGCACCGGGAGGAGGGGCTCCAGGAGGAAGGGATAGCAGAGGAGCCCCACCAGGCTCCCGACGTTGCTGCCGGCGTAGAGGAAGTACGGATCGCCGGCGTCCGGGTGGTCGGTGGCTCCCAGCCAGGCCTGGAGGAGGGGGCTCGAGGCCGCCAGCACCACGAAGGGGATGCCGATCCCCGCCGCCAGGAGCCCCAGGATCCACCAGGAGGGGGCGACCCCCTCGGGACGACCGCCCCCCGGGAGTCCCAGGGGAAGGACCAGGAGGGGGAGGAGGAGCACCCCGACGTGCACCCAGCTCTGGCGCCGGGTCCCAAGCGTCCGCACCGCCCCGTGGGCGTAGGCGTACCCGGCCAGCAGCGCCGCCTGGAAGAAGACCAGCGTCGCCATCCAGACCTGTGGACTCCCTCCGCCCCGGGGCAGGATCATCTTCCCCACCATGGGCTGCACCATGAAGAGGAGGGCCGAGGCCAGGACGATGGTGGCCGTGAAGAGGACGAGCATCAGCTCGGGGGGAAGTGGAAGGTGGTGCCGATCTCCGGTCGCCAGAATTCGCCGTCCAGCACGCGGTCCAGCCGAGCTTCGAAGTGGGGCATGTCGGTGGCGAAGACGGAACGGGTGGGGTCCGAGGGCGGCACGAAGAAGCTCTCCCAATGGCCCAGGAGGACCCACCGGGGCCGGAGGTTCGCCACGAAGGCCTCGGGATGCCAGTCCACCTGGTCGAAGGTGGCGGGCACCAGGATGGCCACGTCCACCGGTCGCTCCTCCATGAGGGCCTCCGGAGCGAATCCCGCCGGGGCCGGCGCCACCGCGTCCTGGTAGTACACACGGAAGGCCACCGAGCCGTCGCCGTCCAGGAAGTCCACCAGGTAGGCGTAGGTGGGCCCGTCCAGCCATTCATCTGCCTGCCCCGGCGCCTCCCGGCGCGGCACGTCCGCCGTCCCCTCGTAGAGCGTCACGCCCTCGAAGTGGGGGGCGTGCTCCGAGCGGAGGGGGAGCACCCGCAGCGACTCGCCCAGGGGGATCCAGCGACCCGGGTGCTCCGCCGTCGCCTCCCACCCGTCCACCACCTCCACCCGATCCTCCATCCCCGACCAGCTCCCCAGGAGGTTTCGCACCGTGGAGCTTCCCAGGATCCGCGCCGCCGGGGCGTGGTGCTCCGCCACCCGGGGCACGTCCATGAGATGGTCGTAGTGGCCGTGCCCCACCAGGATGGCCCGCGCCCCCGAGAGGTCGTAGGGCGCCAGCCCGGCGTCGATGGCGGCGGTGTCCGCGGCGATGGGCGCCAGGCCGGTCCGTAGCAGCGACGGGTTGCTGAAGAGCGGCGCCGCCAGGAGCTGGGCGCCGCCCCTCTCGAAGATCCATCCCCCCACCCCGAGGTAGGTGAGGGTCACCGGTTCGGCGGCCCCCTCCGACCGATCCACCACGCCGGTGGTCCCCGGCCCCACCGGGCAGCTCGCACCGGCGAGGATCAGGGCACCGACCACCAGGGCGCCGAGGAGACGGAGCCCTCGCAGGCGCATGCCGGAGATCGGTTCAGGGGACCGCGAAGGGAATCAGCCGGCCACCGTGGCCGCAGCCCGGCAGGTGGCGTCCACCCGGGCCTGGAAGGCCGCTGCGAGCTGCCGTGTCACCGGTCCGACGACGCCTTCGCCCACCGCTCGCCCGTCCACCTCCACCACCGGCTTCACCTCGCCGGTGGTTCCGGTGAAGAAAAGCTCCTCGGCGTGCCGGAGATCCTCGGTGTAGATGGGCCGCTCCGCCACCGGAAGACCCTCGCCCCGGGCCAGCTCCAACACGATCTCCCGGGTGATCCCCGGCAGGATGTGGTTGGTGGTGGGGTGGGTGACGACCGTCCCGCCGAAGACGCCCCAGAAGTTCTGGTGGGCTCCTTCCAGCGCCACGCCGTCCCGCACCAGGATGGCATCGTCGGCTCCGGCCTCCCGGGCATCCTGGAAGCCCATGGCGTTGGGCAGGAGGCAGATGGTCTTGATGTCCACCCGGCCCCAGCGGCGGTCCGGGACGGTGGCCGCGGTGAAGCCCTGGTTCCACCGCTCCTCGGAGGGGCGGGACCAGGCCTTGGCGTAGGCGTAGACCGTGGGCTCCACCGGCCCCTCGGGGAAGTAGTGGGTCCGTGGCGCGGCTCCGCGGGTGATCTGCAGGTAGACCATGGAGGTTGGGGCGCCGGCGAGGCCATTCTCGTCGATGAGCCGCCGGTGCATGGCCTCAAGCCCCGAGGTGTCGTAGTCGATGCGCATCCAGCAGAGCCCCCGGAGGAGCCGGGCCATGTGCCGGTCCATGCCGAAGGGTACGCCGTCGTAGAAGGGCGTCACCTCGTAGATGCCGTCGGCGAGGAGGAAGCCCCGGTCGTCCGGGGAGATGCGGGCTTCTTCCTTGGGGATGTATTCGCCGTTGAGGTAGACGGTGCTCATGGGTGCTCCGGGGGTGGGATGGGGACCGAGGGGCGAAGGTCGCGACCCCGGCGGATACACGAAAGGGGAGCGCCCGTTTCCGGACGCTCCCCCAGGTCTGCCCGTAGGGGTCGGGCCCCGTCCGGGACCCGGCCAAGGGGGTGTCAGCCGCCCTCGGCCTGCCGTTCCTCCAGGCGACCGAACTCCTCCAGAAGCTCCGCCTCGGGGATCTCCTCGGCCTCCTCGTCGGAGACCTCCTCCACCTGGGCGTCCTGCACGGAGCCCTCGGCAGCCTCGTCCTCCTCCTCGTCGTCGGAGCCGTCGGAGAGCTGCTTGGCGGCCCCGCCGGAGCCGGAGGTGGCGGGCAGCAGCCCCATCTGCTGCTTCAGGGCCGCCAGCCGGGCGTCGGCGTCGGCGCCGCCCTCGCCGCCGGACTCGAGCCGCAGGAACTCGGTCTCCAGCGTGTCGCCCTGGAGGGCCTCGGTGACTTCCGCCTGCGCCACGGCCCGCTGCTCCGACTCCTCGATCTTCTCCGCCATGCGGTTGAAGGCCTCGAAGGCCGACGTGTCGGAGAGCCCGGACATGGTCTCGTGGATCCGACGTTGGGCTTGAGCCCGCTTCTGCTTGGCGATGAGGAGATTCCGCTTCCGCTTGGCCTCCTCGATCT
>CAKZOQ010000010.1 GCA_937136445.1 uncultured Gemmatimonadota bacterium | reverse complement strand
TCCGTGTCCTCTCCCTGGGCCACCACCACCGGAGCCCCGTCCACGTGGAGGATCGCTTCCACCTTCCGGGTGTGCTTCTCCTCGTCGAAGACCACCTCGGCGGAGGAGAGCCGATCGTCGTAGCGGACCAGGCGGGAGATCTGGTTCATGGTCCGTTCCCGGACCGGATCCGGCAACTCGCAATGGCGAGCGGTGATCTGGACTCTCATGGGGCCTCCGAAGCTGGGATGAGGGTGGGCTCGGGACGGCGATTCCATCGTCGGACCTGAAGTTAGTCGCCCCCGGAAGCGGCGACCACCCGGCGGAGGAGCTCCTCCATCCGGAGGGCCGAGGCGTCCCAGGAGAAGCCCTCGGCGAAGCGCCGTGCTTCACGCCCGAGGGTGTCGACCCGGGAGCGATCGCCCAGGAGCCCCCGCAGGGCGGAGGCCAACGCCAGAACGTCGCCGTGGGGCACCAGGAGCCCGGTCTCTCCATCCCGCACCGACTCCCGGAGCCCCGGCGCGTCGCTGGCCACCGTAGGAGTCCCGCAGGCCGCCGCCTCGATGTTGGCGATGCCCCACCCTTCGTTGGGCGAGGTGAGGACGTGAACCCAGCTCCGGCGGAAGAGCTCCAGCTTGTCTTCCTCGGAGACGAAGCCCAGGAACTCCACCCGGTCCGAGAGCCCGAGGCGGGCCACCATGTCCCGGAGGGACGCCTCGTGGTCGCCCCGCCCTGCGATGCGCAGGCGAACCGGCTGCCGGGGGTGGTGTTCGCGGAGACGCGCCAAAGCCTGGAGGATCAGCTCCACGCCCTTGTAGCGCTTCAGCCGACCCAGGTAGAGAAGGGAGGGCTCGTCGTATCGCTCCCCCTCGGGCTCGGGGGTGAAGGCCTCCAGGTCGATGCCGTTGGGGATGACCTGGAAACCGGAGGGATCGAAGCCGCGGCGCGCCAGGTCGGTGCGGGTGCTCTCCGACACCGCCACACCCGTGGCGTCCCCGTAGACCCGGGGGAGCGGACGTTCCAGGAGCCAGGTCGCTGCCGCCACCGGCACCGAGGCCTCCTGGAAGGCGGTGGTGCCGAAGAGGTGGTGGACCAGAGGCACCACGGGGGCTCGGGTCCAGTAGCGGGCGAAGACCGGGACTTTGTTCAGGTCCTCCACCACGACGTCGAAGCCCCGGTGGGACAGGTGCCGGCGGTAGTAGCGCGGCGCCGCCAGCGAATAGGTGTAGCGGCCTCCGGTGCGGTGGATCTCCAGCCCGTCGGCGTCGACACGGGACGCCGCCCCGGACCAGCCCGAGACGAGGACCACCACCTCGTGGCCCCGGCGGGCCAGCCGTCCGAAGGTCTCGTGGAGGTGGATCTCCGCTCCGCCGGAACGGGGGTTCTCCAGATCTTGCCAGTTGAGGACGAGGATCCGCAGGGGACGCCCAGAGTGCTTGGGAGTCGGGGGCCGACCGGAGGCCTCCGGGATCAACCCCGCGCCTCCGCCCCTTCCGCCTTGTAGAGGGCGTCCAGCACGCCGTTCACGAAACGCGGTGACTCGGAACCTCCGTAGGATTCGGCCAGCCGGATGCCCTCCTGGATGGAGACCTTCGGCGGGACCTCCTCCATGAAGA
>CAKZOQ010000009.1 GCA_937136445.1 uncultured Gemmatimonadota bacterium | reverse complement strand
GCCCGGGGGCTGGCGGAGTGGGGCCTGCGGGTCCACGCCGTCCTCATCGGGGTGAGCATCGTGGCCTTCTTCGCCATCGTCGGGAAGCCGACCCCCGACTGGGTGGACCCGGCCTTCTGGTCCCGCGCCTACACGGTGGGGATGAGCTGGACCGGGCCCGCCTACATCGTGGCGGGCTTCGGCGCGGCGCTGGGTGGGTGGGCACTGGCGCTGGGATGGCGGCGGGCCCTGCCTTCGGCGGTGCTCATCACCCTCCTCGGCCTGGTGGCGGAGTTGCTGGGCACCGCCACCGGCTGGCCCTTCGGTCCGTACAGCTACGGCGAGCTCCTGGGGTGGCGCGTCGCCGGGCTGGTCCCCTGGGTGATCCCGCTGAGCTGGTTCACCATGACCTACGCCACGCTGGCGCTCTCGCTGCGGATGTGGTGGGGCGTGGCGGGGACGGCGCTCTGGACGGCGCTGGGGCTGGTGGCGTGGGACGTCCTCATGGATCCGTCCATGAGCGCGGTCTTCCCCTTCTGGAGCTGGAGGGTGGAGGGCGTCTACTACGGGATGCCCCTGGTGAACTGGGTGGGGTGGTTCGTCACGGGCCTGGTGCTGGGATGGGTGGGGGCACATGCCGTCCGTCCTGCCCAGGACACCCTCCGGGAGCAGGACCTCCCCATCGTTCTGTACCTCCTCAACGGGGCGCTTCCCCTGGCCATGGCGCTCTCTGCGGGTCTCTGGATCCCGGCGCTGGTGGGGGCGGTGGCCATGGCGGTCTTCCTCTGGGCCACCCTCGGCGGCCTCTCGGTGCGGATGCAGTCCGCACGGGATGCCCTCTACGGAAGCGAGGCCTTCCAGCGTTGGGCCGGTGCCTTCCCCCTCACCCGACCGGTGGCGGTGGCGCGCTCTCGCCGGGTCTTCGAGCTCACCTCGGGCTTCGTCTTCACCCAGACGCTCCTGGCGTGCATGCGCCTGGACGCCTTCGAGACCCTCCAGGACGGACCCCGCACCCTGGACGAGCTCGCCGAGCGCTGGGGGCTGGAACGGGAGGCGGCGCGGCGGCTCCTGGACGCCGCCGTGGTGCTGGAGCTGGTGGAGCGGCGGGGGCGGGAGCTCTACGGGCTGGGACGGATGGGGGGGCCGCTGGTGGACAACCAGGCCGTGCGGGCCATGGTGGAGCACAATCTCCTGCTGTACGAGGACCTGAAGGACCCGGTGGAGCTCCTCCGGAAGGGCGGCGGGCCGGACACGCATCTGGGCCGCTACTGGCCCTACGCCGGGACCACCACCCCCGACGAGCTCTCCGCCGAGGCGGTGGCCGACTACTCCCGGCTCATGACGGCCTCCCACGGGCTCGTCTCCCAGGAGGTGCTGGGACGGTACGACTTCGGGCGGCACCGCCGGGTGCTGGACGTGGGGGGCGGGGAGGGGGGCTTCGCCGAGGCGTTGGCCCGCCGCCGACCGGAGCTGGAGGTGACGGTCCTGGACCTCCCCGCCGTGGCGGAGCGGGCTCGCGCGCGGCTGGACGGGGCCGGGATGAACGGGCGGGTCCGCACGGTGGGTGGAGACTTCCTGGACGGCCCCCTCCCCGCAGGCCGGGACCTGGTGACCCTCCTCCGGATCGTCCACGACCACGACGACGAGGACGTCCTCCGGCTCCTTGAGAACGTGCACGCCGCGCTGGCCCCTGGAGGCACCCTGTTGGTGGCGGAGCCCATGGCCGACGTCCCCGGCGCCGAGAGCGTGGGGGACGCCTACTTCAGCTGGTACCTCTTCGCCATGGGCGCCGGCCGGGCTCGGAGCCAATTCGAGATCCAGCGGATGCTGGAGTCGGTGGGGTTCCGGGAGGTACGCCCGGTCCGCTCCCGGGTCCCGGTCCAGACGAGTCTCCTGGTGGCCCGGCGCTGAACTCCGCTGCGGGGCCCTGAAGGACGCCTCGGTCGGCGTTTCGCAGGCGCCTCGGCAGGGGCCTCGGGACCCCCGAAATCGGCCTCTGGGTCCCCCTTTGGCCACGTCGTAGGTGCGACATCCGACCTTTCGGAGCGGCCTCCACGGAAGTCCCGCACCCCCAGAACACCCCTGTCCTACATGGCCTTTCCGGGCCTTTGGCACCACCTGTCTAGGGAATTGTACGGACCATGCTGTAAATCTTGCTTGACAGATTGGGGGGTCAACTGAACATTACACCTCGGATCACCCCCCGGGGGGTCCGGATCGTATCTATGGATCACAGGAGAGGGACGCAGGCCGTGAACGCAGACGCCGTCGTGTTCGAGGAACCAGGGAGGTTGGAGGTGCGCCGTGTGGCGCTCCGCGACCCCGGTCCGGGCGACGTCGTGGTGCGCACCCTCTGGTCCGGTGTCAGCACCGGCACGGAGCGCCTTCTCTGGACCGGGCGCATGCCACCCTTCCCGGGGCTGGGCTACCCGCTCATTCCCGGCTACGAGGCCGTGGGCACGGTCGTGGTGGCCGGCTCCGACTCGGGCTTCACCGGCGGGGAGCGGGTCTTCGTGCCCGGCACCACCGCCTGGGAAGGGGTCCGCGGGCTCTTCGGCGCCACCGGGAGCGATCTGGTGGTGGAGGGCACGCGCTGCCTCCGCCTGCCGGACGAGGTGGAGGAGGACGGTTCCCTCATGGCGCTGGCCGCCACGGCCTACCACGCCCTGGCCCTCGCCGACCGGCCCCCGGAGCTCATCGTGGGCCATGGCGCGCTGGGACGTCTCCTGGCTCGCCTCACCGTGAGCGCCGGCCAGGAGCCACCCACCGTCTGGGAGAAGAACCCGGTACGGCAGGGAGGCGCCCGGGGCTCCGGCGGGGTGGACGCCTCCGACGACGGCCGCCACGACTACGGCTGCATCGTGGACGTGAGCGGCGATGTGGGGCTCCTCGACACCCTCGTCGAACGGAGCGCCCGGGGCGGAGAGATCGTCCTGGCGGGCTTCTACGACGAGCGGGTCTCCTTCGAGTTCCCGCCGGCCTTCATCAAGGAGGTCACCCTGCGCATCGCCGCCGAGTGGTCCCCGCCGGATCTGGCGGCCGTGGGCGGCCTGATCCTGGACGGCTCCCTCGAACTGGACGGCCTGGTGACCCACCGGGTGCCCGTCCAGCGCGCCGCCGATGCCTACCGCATCGCCTTCGAAGACCCCGACTGCGTCAAGATGACCCTCGATTGGAGCAGCACCGCATGATCCAGCCGACCGGCACGGCCAAGAACAACGGCACAGGCCTCGACCCCGAGACCGGCGCGACTCCCTCCGACGGGGATCAATCGCGGATGGAGAAGCAGACGCAGGTCATCGCCATCTACGGAAAAGGCGGGATCGGCAAGAGCTTCGCGTTGGCGAACCTCAGCTACATGATGGCCCAGCAGGGGAAGAAGGTCCTCCTCATCGGGTGTGACCCCAAGAGCGACACCACCGCCCTTCTCTTCGGCGGGCGGAGCTGCCCCACCATCATCAACACCTCCTCCGAGAAGCGCCTCGCCGGCGACGAGGTGGAGGTGGGCGACGTCTGCTTCATCCGGGACGGTGTCTTCGCCATGGAGCTCGGCGGGCCGGAGGTGGGCCGGGGCTGCGGAGGCCGCGGCATCATCCACGGCTTCGAGCTCCTGGACAACCTGGGCTTCCACGACTGGGGCTTCGACTACGTCCTCCTCGACTTCCTGGGCGACGTGGTCTGCGGCGGCTTCGGCCTGCCCATCGCCCGCGACATGTGTCAGAAGGTCATCGTGGTCGGCTCCAACGACCTGCAGAGCCTCTACGTGGCAAACAACGTCTGCAGCGCCGTGGACTACTTCCAGCAGATGGGCGGCAACGTCGGGGTGGCCGGCCTCGTCATCAACAAGGACGACGGCACGGGCGAGGCCCGGGCCTTCGCCGAGAAGGTCGGGATCCCGGTGCTCTGCGCCATCCCGCAGGACGACGACATCCGCCGCAAGAGCGCCAACTACGAGATCGTGGGGAGGCCCGGCAGCCGCTGGGCTCCGCTCTTCGAGGAGCTGGGGGACGGCGTGGCCAACGCCCCGCCCCTCCCGCCCAAACCGCTGGACCACGAGGAGCTTCTGGACCTCTTCAAGGGCGAGGATGTGGGCCGGGACGTGGTCCTGACCCCCGCCACCAAGAGCGACCTCCTGGGAGTGGACTACGTGGCGCCCGAGTCGCTGGAGATCATCTATGACTCGGTCTAAAGGCGGCATGCAGCTCCCCGTCGTGACGTCGTCGGAAGCTCCGACGACCGGGGGCTCGTGTGGCTGTTCGGGAGGCGGGTCCGCCTCCGCCGCGTCCCAGGCGATGGCCGGCGGGTCGTGCGGCTGCGGCACGAACCACGCCGCCGCCCCCGCGGCCGATCTCTCCCCGGAGGCCGCGGACGCCCTCCAGGGCGCCTCCTGTCACGGAGGCCAGGAGCGGCTGCTCCAGGCCGACGGCGCCGGCAAGAGCCAGGTGCTGAAGGATCTCACCGAGGACTACCCGCTGGGCCCGCACGACGCGCCCCAGGGAATGTGCCCGGCCTTCGGGAGCCTCCGCGTGGGGCTTCGCATGCGCCGGACGGCCACCGTCCTGTCCGGCTCCGCCTGCTGCGTGTACGGTCTCACCTTCACCTCGCACTTCTACGGTGCGCGGCGGACGGTGGGCTACGTGCCCTTCAACTCCGAGACGCTGGTCACCGGCCAGCTCTTCGAAGACATCAAGCAGGCGATGGAGGATCTGGCCGATCCCGAGAAGTACGACACCATCGTCATGACGAACCTCTGCATTCCCACGGCCTCCGGGGTCCCGCTGGACCTCCTGCCCGACGAGATCAACGGGGTGCGCATCATCGGCATCGACGTGCCGGGCTTCGGAGTGCCGACCCACGCCGAGGCCAAGGACGTCCTGGCAGGCGCGCTCCTCCGCTACGCCCGCAAGGAGGCCGAGCACGGCCCCGTGGCGCGGCCGGAGTCGCTGGTGGAGGACCGGCCCACCGTGACGCTGCTGGGCGAGCTCTTCCCCGCGGACCCCATGGTCATCGACGGGATGCTCAAGCCCATGGGCGTCACCGTCGGCACCGTGGTCCCGCCCCGGGAGTGGCGCGAGCTCTACCAGGCGCTGGACTGCGACGTGGTGGGAGCGGTGCATCCCTTCTACGTCCGCGCCGTGCGTGAATTCCAGAAGGCCGGCCGCCCCGTCATCGGCTCCGCGCCGGTGGGTGTGGACGGTTCCGCCGCCTGGCTCCAGGCCGTCGGCGAGAAGACCGGTACCGCCAAGAAGTTCGTGGACGCCGCCGTGGACGCGGCTACCGGCGCCTGCCGCGGGGCCTACGCAGCGACGCCCATCGACGGCCGCATCGTCGTCTCGGGCTACGAGGGCAGTGAGCTCCTGGTGGCCCGGGTGCTCGTCGAGGCCGGCGCGGAGGTCCCCTACGTGGGCACCGCACTCCCCCGCTCCCAGTGGAGCGATCCGGACCGCGAATGGCTCGAAGCCCACGGCTGCCACGTGCAGTACCGGGCGCGCCTCGAGGATGACAAGGCCGCCTACCGCGACGTGAACCCCGACCTGGTCCTGGGCACTACGCCCACCGTCCAGTCCGCCAAGGAAGACGGCGTCCCGGGGCTCTACTTCACCAACCTCATCTCGGCGCGCCCCATCTTCGGGCCCGCTGGAGCCGGCGGCCTCTCGCAGGTCATCGGCGGGGCCATCGACGGCCGCGCCCGACTCAACCGGATGAAGAGCTTCTTCGCCGGGGTGGGGGAGGGCCACGCCGCGGGCTACGGCCACGGCGGAGTGCCCGAACGGCACCTCTCCGCCGCCGAGCGGAACGCCAAGGCCCGGGGCGGCAAGACCGTCACCGGGGCGGACGCCGGCACCGAAAAGGCCCAGAAGGCCCGCCCGGATGCCGCCAAGAAGACGGCGAAGAAGGCCAAGGCCGACGGCGACGTCTCCGACTTCGACGACGCCACCGAGCAGGAGGAGGTGACGGCCTGATGTTCGTCCTCGATCATGACCGCGCCGGTGGCTACTGGGGGAGCGTCTACGCCTTCACCGCCATCAAGGGACTGCAGGTGGTCATCGACGGACCCGTGGGGTGCGAGAACCTCCCGGTGACCTCGGTCCTCCACTACACCGACGCGCTCCCGCCCCACGAGCTCCCCATCGCCGTCACCGGCCTGGGCGAGGACGAGCTCTCCATGACGGGCACGGAGGAAAATCTCCGGCGCGCCGAGAAGAGCCTGAAGGCGAACCTGAACCCCGACGAGCCCGCCGTGGTGGTCACCGGCTCCATCGCCGAGATGATCGGCGGCGGCGTGACGCCCCGGGGTTCGGACCTCATGCGCTTCCTGCCGCGCACCATCGATGAGGACCAGTGGCAGTCGGCCGACCGGGCCATCCGCTGGCTCTGGACGGAGTTCGGCAAGAAGAGGGCCCGCAACCGCAAGAAGCCCGACCGCGGCCCCGACGCCAAGCCGCTGGTGAACATCATCGGGCCCATCTACGGCACCTTCAACATGCCCTCGGACCTGGCGGAGATCCGCCGGCTCCTGGAGGGCGTGGGGTGCGAGGTCCACATGGTCTTCCCGCTGGGGAGCCACCTGGACGACGTCTATCAGCTCCCGGACGCGGACCTGAACGTCTGCATGTACCGGGAGTTCGGGCGGGCGCTCTGCGAGGAGCTGGAGATGCCCTACCTCCAGGCACCCATCGGGCTGGACTCCACCACGAAGTTCCTGCGGGCGCTGGGTGAGGAGCTCGACCTGGACCCCGAGCCCTTCATCGAGAAGGAGAAGCACACCACGCTGAAGCCCATCTGGGATCTCTGGCGGAGCGTGACCCAGGACTTCCTGGCCACCTCCTCCTTCGCCGTGGTGGCCAACGAGACCTACACCCGGGGCCTCGAGCACTACCTGACCGAGGACCTGGGGATGCCCTGCACGCTGGCCGTCCCCCGGAAGCCCGGACAGAAGACCGACCACGCGGAGGTGCGGGAGTCGCTCAAGACCGACCCGCCCTTCCTCATCTTCGGCTCGTTCAACGAGCGCATGTACGCCGCCGAAGCGGGCTCGCGGAGCCAGTACATCCCGGCCTCTTTCCCCGGCGCCATCATCCGGCGCCACACCGGCACCCCCTTCATGGGCTACGCCGGGGCGACGTACCTGCTGCAGGAGATCTGCAACGCCCTCTTCGACGCCCTCTTCCACATCATCCCTCTGGGCACCGAGCTGGATCAGGCCGAGGCCACTCTGGCCCGTCCCACCGGCGAGTCGGTCCCCTGGAGCGTCGCCGCCCAGAAGCTCCTGGACGAGCTGGTGGAGGCCTTCCCGCCGCTGGTGCGCATCTCCGTGGCCAAGCGACTGCGGGACGCCAGCGAGCGCGCCGCCGAGCAGGCGGAGCGCGACGAGGTGACGGCCGAGGACGTGACCGAGGCTCGTCGGGGTCTGGAGGTGGCCGCCTGATGCCTTCAGTCGTCGAGCGCTTCGTTCTCCAGGAAGGCCAGCACGTGACGGGCGACCGTCTCGGCGGCCTCCTCGTGGGCCAGATGGCCCAGGCCGGGGAGCTCGACCAGCAGGCTCCGGGGCAGACGTTCGGCGGCCTGCGCCACCTCGGACGGCGCGATCCAGGCGTCTTCGCTCCCCGTGACCAGAAGGACCGGACCGTCGTGTCCGCTCAGTCCGTCTTGCACGGCCTGGGGGTCCCAGCGGGTGAAGAGGCTCAGGGTGGCATTCACATGATCGCTGTTGGCGGAGAGGATCCGGTAGCACTGGCGCGACTCCTCGGGCACGCTGGAGCCGGTGCCGTCGAGCACCGAATCGAGCCCGCGGGTGTGCCGCACCAGGCCCGAGGTCAGGTGCGCCACGAAGCGGCTCCGAAAGGCGCCGCCCACCAGCTCCGGAACGGGCCCCTCCGGCAGACCGCGACCGGCCATGAGGGCCGGACAGAGGCCTGCCACCGGGACCACACCGCCGCCTCGGGCCGGTCCGCCGTCCCGAGCC
The DNA here is from genome assembly GCA_937136445.1 of uncultured Gemmatimonadota bacterium. Taxonomy (GTDB): domain Bacteria; phylum Gemmatimonadota; class Gemmatimonadetes; order Longimicrobiales; family Gaopeijiaceae; genus JAJCZZ01. Next base: position 1,788 of record CAKZOQ010000009.1, on the reverse strand, counting down.
ACCTCGAGGGCCACCGCCGCCCCGGCCGAGTGGCCCACGAAGCCGGCGGGTGCCACGCCCAGGACATCCAGAAGGCCCCGCACCGCGCCGGCCATCCCGTGGAGGGTCAGGACGAGGCGGAGCTCGGTGCCCTCCAGGACCCGCGTGAAGGCGTGGCCGGGCAGGTCCATGGACAGAAGGGACCACCCCTCCTCGTGGAGGAGCGGGGCGAGGGCGAACCAGGAATGGCTGGAGGCGCCGCTTCCATGCAGCAGCACCAGAGTGGGGTCGGGACCATCGAGGTCTCCCCAGCTCTGGACGTGCCAGCGAAGGTCCGCCGCCTCGACGAAGCGACTCCGGTATCGGTGGGGCCAGTCGGCTCCGTCGTCATGCCAGTCGAGGTGTCGGCTCATCGCGTCCGCTCCATGGCTGCAGGATCCCATACCGCATCTGCTACACACATCGTCGTCTCCTCGAGCCAGGCCTTCGGGCCGAGCTCGGTGGAGGGCCGACGGTGCTCGTCTTCGCCCGGAACGGGCGACCTTCGCGGTGGAGGTACCACCGCATCACGGGTGTCTACTCCAGGAGGTAACTGATGGAGCAACCCGCAACCAGCCTTTCAGGGCTGACGGAGTCCGAGGCGAAGGAGTTCCACAGCGTCTTTATGACGTCCTTCGCCATGTTCACCGGAATCGCCATCGTGGCGCACATCCTTGTGTGGATGTGGCGCCCATGGCTCTAGGGGAGGAGGTTCGATGCACAGAGTGTGGATGATCTTCGACCCTCGGCGTTCGCTTGTGGCACTGTTCGTTTTTCTCGCAGTGCTCGCGTTCACCATTCACTTCATTCTCCTGAGCACGCCAGAGTGGAACTGGATCTCGGGAGCAGCCAGCGCGGTGGGTGGCGGTTAGCCGTCTTCGCCCGCTGGTCCGTCTGGGTGCCCCGGGGCCGCATGCACGGGGTCGCTCCAGAGCGGGAACCTGAAGGTGGGGGTGCGAAGTGTGCGCCCCCACCCTCATCCCGCCCTTCGGGGCGGAACACGACACATTTGTAACACGCCACGCACCGGGAGACTCCGATGGCGATGTTGAGCTTTGAAAAGAAATATCGTGTGCGAGGGGGCACGCTGATCGGAGGGGATCTCTTCGACTTCTGGGTCGGCCCCTTCTACGTCGGCTTCTTCGGTGTCACGACGGCCTTTTTCGCGACGCTGGGGACCATCCTCTGCGTCTGGGGCGCCGCCATCGGCGAGGGCCTCGCAGGCCAGACCTGGAACCTGTGGCAGATCTCCATCAATCCGCCGCCCCTCGAGTACGGCCTGGCCATCGCGCCGCTGTACGAAGGCGGGCTCTGGCAGATCATCACCTTCTGCGCGATCGGGGCCTTCGTGTCCTGGATCTTCCGGCAGGCTGAGATCTCCCGGAAGCTGGGCATGGGCTACCACGTACCGGTCGCCTACGCCGTCGCGGTGCTGGCCTACATCACCCTCGTGGTGATCCGGCCGGTTCTGCTGGGAGCCTGGGGACACGGCTTCCCCTACGGCATCATCTCGCACCTGGATTGGGTGTCGAACGTCGGGTACCAGTACCTGCACTTCCACTACAACCCGGCGCACATGATCGCCATCACGTTCTTCTTCACGACCTGCTTCGCGCTGGCGTTGCACGGGGGGCTCATCCTCTCCGTCACCAACCCCCAGAAGGGCGAGCCGGTGAAGACGAGCGAGCACGAGAACACCTTCTTCCGAGACACCATCGGATACTCCATCGGCGCCATCGGCATCCACCGCCTGGGCCTGTTCCTGGCCCT
>CAKZOQ010000008.1 GCA_937136445.1 uncultured Gemmatimonadota bacterium | reverse complement strand
ACCCAGACCCACGCCGCCTTCCACTTCCTCCTGGACTACGTGCCGGGGTGGAAACAGGCGTACGGATCGGGGGGGCTTCTCCAGTACCAGCTCTTCGTTCCCGCCATCGGCGCCCGGGAGGCCTTCGCCGAAGCCCTCCACGAGCAGCGGCGGCTGGGGGTCCCCTCCTACCTCGGGGTCCTCAAGCGCCACACCCACGAGGACGGGGCGGCGTCGTACTCGGTGGACGGCTACTCGCTTGCTCTGGACTTCCCGGTAGGGCGTGGGGAGCGGTATTCGCGCCTCATGCGCCTCTGCAGGGCGCTGGACCGCATCCGGGCCCGGTACGGCGGCCGGATCTATGCGGCGAAGGACGCGGTGAGCGTCGGGCGGCTCCCGGAGCGGCGGGATCCGGCCTTCTCTTCCAATCTCGTGCGACGCTGGGAGGAAGGGGTCGGATGACCCGACGCCGCGCGGAAGGATCCGTCGCCGATCTGGCCCATCTGGCCGAGAACCCCGAACTTGGAACCAGTCCGGGCGCCAACGGCGGCGACGCGGTGGATGCCCACGAAGCCACGCAGGTGGCACAGGAATCCAGGAATCTCACACGGGGCGGGGCTGAGACGGCCCGCCCGAGCGAAGGAGTATACCCATGAGCCAGCGGACTCTCGTCACCGGCGGCGCCGGCTTCATCGGCTCCCACCTCGTGGAGCGCCTCCTGGAGGGAGGCGACGAGGTCTTCGTGGTGGACGACCTCTCGACGGGTTCATTGGACAACCTGGCGGCGGTGCGGGAGCACCCGAAGCTCCACCTCGCCGTCGACACCATCCTCAACCATCCCATGATGATGGACGCGGTGGGGAAGGTGGACCGGGTGGTGCACCTGGCGGCGGCCGTGGGGGTGCACAAGATCATCGAGGAACCGGTGGAGACCATCACCACCAATGTCCGGGGCTCGGAGATCGTGCTCGACTGCTGCCACGAGCAGGACCGGCCCCTCTTCGTGGCCTCCACCTCGGAGATCTACGGGAAGGCCGGGGACCGACTCCACGAGGACCACGACCGTCTCATGGGGAGCGTCGCCCACCGCCGCTGGGCCTACGCCTGCACCAAGACGCTGGACGAATTCCTGGCGCTGGCCTACTACCACGACAAGGGGCTCCCGGTCATCGTGGCCCGCTTCTTCAACACGGTGGGTCCCCGGCAGTCGGGGCAGTGGGGGATGGTGCTCCCCAGCTTCGTGGGTGCTGCGGTGCGGGACGAGCCCATCACCGTCTACGGCACGGGGGAGCAGCGGCGCTGCTTCTGCCACGTCCAGGACACCGTGGGCGCCGTCCTGGGGCTCCTGGAGAACGAGGAGGCCTGGGAAGGCGGCGTCTTCAACATCGGCCACGAGCGGGAGATCTCCATCCGGGAGCTGGCCGAGCTGGTGAAGGAGCGGACTGGCAGCGCGTCCGAGATCCGCTTCGTGTCCTACGAGGAAGCCTACGGGGAGGGCTTCGAGGACATGGAGCGGCGCCAGCCGGACACCGGGCGCATCCAGAAGCAGATCGGGTGGGTGCCGGAGCGGACGCTGGACGCCATCATCGACGAGACCATCGCCTACGCCCGCCGGGAGATGGCCGCGGCGTGACGGAGGAGCCCCTCCTCGTCCACCGGGTCATCGCGCGCCTCAACGTCGGTGGGCCGGCGATGCACGTGGTGAACCTGACGCGGGCGTTGGACGAGGACGGCTGGCGCACCCGGCTCGTGGCAGGGTCGGTGCTGGAGTCCGAGGGCGACATGGAGTACTACGCCCGGGAGCGGGAGGTGGAGGTCACCACCCTGCCCGAGATGGCCCGCTCGCTCCACCCCCTGGCTGATCTCCGGAGCCTGTGGGCCCTCTGGCGGCTCTTCCGGCGGGAGCGGCCCGACGTGGTCCACACCCACACCGCCAAGGCCGGCACCCTCGGGCGCATCGCCGCCGCCCTGGCCGGGGTACCCGTGCGGATCCACACCTTCCACGGACACGTCCTGGGAGGGGACTACTTCCCGCCTGCGGCGACCCGCTTCTTCCTGTGGGTGGAGCAGGTCCTGGCCCGGGTCACCCACCGCCTGGTGGTCCTCACCGAGACCCAGGCCCGGGAGATGGCGGACGACCTCGGGGTGGCCCCCCGGGAGCGGTTCGCCGTGGTGCCGCTGGGGCTCGAGCTGGAGACGTTCCGCCAGGTCGATCGCCGGACGATGGGCCCGGACGTGCGGACCGAGCTGGGCCTGGCCGACGGCGAGGTGGCCGTGGGGATCGTCGGGCGCCTGGTGCCCATCAAGAACCATGAGCTCTTCCTGGAGGGGCTGGCTGCCGCCCGGGACGCAGGGGCGGATCACCTCCGAGGGGTGGTCATCGGCGCCGGGGAGCGAGAGGCCGAGCTTCAGGCCTACGCCCGCTCCCTGGGCCTCACGTCGGCGGCGGTCCTCTGGTTGGGGTGGCGTCGGGACCTGCCTCGGCTTTCCGCCGCCCTGGACCTCGTGGCCCTCACCTCCCACGACGAAGGGACCCCGGTGGCCCTCCTGGAGGCGCTGGCCGCCGGCACCCCGGTCCTGGCGCGAGCCGTGGGGGGGGTGGCGGAGGTGCTGGAGGGGGCGGGGGCCGGTACGACCCTCCCCGTGGAGGCCGGACCCGAGGCGTGGGGCGAGGCCATGGTTCGTGAGGCGAACGGCGAGGCGCTCGACGCGGAGGTGCGGGACCACGTGACCCGACGCTACTCCGTGGCACGTCTCGCCGCGGACCTGGCGGTGCTGTACCGGGCGGAGCTCAGCCGCGAAGATCCGGAACGCCGCCTTCCCGAGCCCCGGGACGGCATCCCAACGTCCGACACCGGAGAATTCCTCCACCCATGAACCGCACCCGCGACCTGGACCGGATCCGCGACGCCCTGCGCGCCGCAGCGGAGGCCATCGCCCCCTTCACCCCGGGCGATGTGGAGCACGTCACCAAGGAACGGCGGGGCGACCCCCTCACCGAGGCCGACCTGGCTGCGGACCGCGTCCTCCGGTCGACCCTTCCCGAGGCGGGGGAGGGATGGCTCAGCGAGGAGTCGGCGGACGACGAG
>CAKZOQ010000007.1 GCA_937136445.1 uncultured Gemmatimonadota bacterium | reverse complement strand
GGGTTTGCCCCGTCTGCCCCGCTCCTGCACTTTCCGCATCCCCCATGCGCACTCCCACTCGCACCGATCGTCACATATGAGTGAGTCCCACGATTCCACCGGCGGCCCCAACGCCTCTGGTGAGGGGTCCGGCCGCCGCGGATTCCTGGCGGCCGTCGGCGCCGTCGTCACCGGTGGCCTGGCGGGCCTGATCCCCGCCGTCTCCGGGCTGGCCTCCGTCTTCGACCCCCTCATCAAGCGGGGTGGGGAGGCCGGGATGGTCCGGGTGACCACGCTGTCCATTCTCCCGTCCAACGGAGCACCGCAGAAGTTCACCGTGACGAAGGACCAGACGGATGCCTGGACCACCTACCGCGACACCCCGGTGGGCGCGGTCTACCTGCGGAGGACCGAGGAGGGGGTGGAGGCGCTGAACGTCGTCTGTCCCCACGCGGGTTGCTTCGTGAACGTCGCCGAGGGTGGGGAGAGCTTCGCCTGCCCCTGCCACGACAGCGCCTTCTCGCTGGACGGCGAGGTGAGCGATCCGGACAGCCCGAGCCCCCGAGCGATGGACACCCTGGAGGTCGAGATCCGGAACGAAGAGGAGATCTGGGTTCGCTTCCAGAACTTCCTGCCGGGGCGGGAGGAGAAGGTCCCCGTCGCATGAAGGACCGCATCCGACAGACGTGGGGCTGGATCGACGACCGCACCGGCATCCAGGGGATTCTCCACGAGGCCCTCTACGAACGCATCCCCGGCGGGGCGCGCTGGCGCTATGTCTGGGGCAGCGCCCTCACCCTGGCCATCGCCACCCAGTTCATCACCGGGATCGTGCTGTGGGCCTACTACAGCGCCAACGCCGCCGGGGCGTGGGAGAGCGTCTACTACATCCAGAACCAGATGCTCGGCGGGTGGTTTCTCCGAGGCATCCACCACTACATGGCCCAGGCGACCATCGTCCTCCTGGCCCTCCACCTCCTGCAGGTGGTCGTCGACGGGGCCTACCGGGCGCCGCGCGAGGTGAACTTCTGGTTCGGGCTGGCCCTCCTGCACGTGGTGCTCGGGCTCTCGCTCACCGGTTACCTGCTTCCATGGGACCAGAAGGGCTTCTGGGCCACCAAGGTGGCGACGAGCATCGCATCCATCACTCCGGTGGTGGGTCCCGAGCTGCAGCGCCTCCTGGTGGGTGGAGCCGAGTACGGGCACTTCACCCTGACCCGCTTCCTGGCCCTCCACGCCGGGGTTCTGCCCGGGGTGCTCATCGCCCTCATCGTCGGCCACATCGCCCTCTTCCGGAGGCACGGGGTGACGGCGCCGGATCCAGACCACGCCCCGGACGAGACCTTCTGGCCGGGCCAGGTCTTCAAGGACGGCGTGGTGGGGCTGGCCGTCATGCTGGTGGTGGTCTTCATCGTCCTCTACACCGGCGGCGCCGGGCTGGGTGCGCCGGCCGATCCCACCGAACCCTACTCCGCCGCGCGCCCCGAGTGGTACTTCCTCTTCCTCTTCCAGTGGCTCAAGTACTTCCCCGCCGGCACCGAAGTGCTGGGGGCGATGGTCATTCCGGGGATCATCGTCACCGGCGTCGCCCTCATGCCCATCCTCGGGAAGTGGGAGAAGGGGCACCGGTTCAACCTGGTCTTCCTGGGCGGCCTGGGGCTGGGCATCGTCTTTCTCACCGGGATCGCCTGGGTGGAGGACCGCTCCAACGAGGAGTTCCTGCAGGCCAAGGAGATGGCGGAGCTGGAGGCCGAGCGGGTGAAGGAGCTGGCGGGGGCGCCGGACGGCATCCCGGCCACCGGAGCCCTCACCCTCCTCCGCAACGACCCCAAGACCCAGGGTCCCAAGCTCTTCGCCGCCAACTGCGCGAGCTGCCATGCCTTTGCCGGCCACGACGGTCTCGGTGGCGAGCGCACCGAGGAGCAGTCGGCCTCGGACCTGGAAGGCTTCGGCAGCCGGACCTGGATCTCGGGGCTCCTGAATCCGGACAGCGTGGACATGCCCCACTACTTCGGCGGCTCGGACCACGACAACGGCCAGATGGTGCGGTACGTCACGCGTCGGGTGCCGCGCTTCACCCCGGAGCAGCTCGACCAGCTCCAGCTCGTCCTGAAGGCGGTGTCGGCCGAGGCTGCGCTTCCGTATCAGATGGAGCTGGATTCCGCCGAGATGGCCGACATCGAGGCCGGACGCGCCGCCATCACCGAGGCGCCCATCGAGTGCACCGAGTGCCACACCTTCCGCGAGTTCGTCAATGAGGACCCCGACGGGCCCATCCTCACCGGGTGGGCGTCCCGGGAATGGATGATGGGGATCGTCGCCAATCCGGAGCACCCGCGCTTCTACGGCGAGGACAATGATCGGATGCCGGCCTTCCTGGACGACGGCGTCCTGACGGAGCGTCAGATCGGCCTGGTGGTGGACTGGCTCCGGCAGGACTGGTACCGGCCGGCCGCGGAGGACGGGGAGGCGGAGCAGTAGCCTCCCCCACGGCGGACGTCGCCGTGGTGGGCGCCGGGGCCGCCGGGCTGCTGGCGGCCCTCTTCGCGGCGCGAGCCGGGGCCGACGTCGTCCTCCTGGAGAGCACGAAGGACGGGGGTCGGAAGATCCTCATCAGCGGGGGCGGACGCTGCAACATCCTGCCCTCGGTCCCCCGCTTCGACGACTACGGCACGGACTCCTCCCCCCATTCCCTCCGGCGACTCCTCCGCTCCTGGCCGCTGGACGAGCAGCGCGCCTTCTTCGAGCGGGAGCTGGAGATGCCGCTGGAGCTGGAGCCGGAGACCGGCAAGCTCTTCCCCTCCAGCCATCGGGCCCGGGACGTCCGGGACGGCCTGGTGCGGCGGGTCCGCGAGGCCGGGGCACGCATCTGGTTCGATGCCCGGGTGACGGCGTTGGACGCCGGCCCGACCAGGGGCTGGCGCCTGGAGACGGCCACCGGCGGGAGGCTCTCGGCTCGGAGGGTGGTGCTGGCCACGGGAGGTCGATCGGTGCCCGCCACCGGAAGCAGAGGGTGGGGTCTGGAGGTGGCGTCGGCGCTGGGCCACACCGTCCATCCCACCTACCCGGCCCTC
>CAKZOQ010000006.1 GCA_937136445.1 uncultured Gemmatimonadota bacterium | reverse complement strand
GTGAGGACAACGCCGTGAACGACCGGGGCCGCGAGGGTCCCGGCAGACGACCCGGGCGGCCGTGCCGCCCCCGACGGGAGCACCCATGCCCTCCGACCGAGGACTCCTCCCTGGGACCGTGGACCTGGTGATCCTCCAGACCCTCACCGAGGGTCCCAGGCACGGATTCGCCGTCTCCCGGGCCATCGCCCAGCGCTCCGAGGGCGTCCTCGAGCTCCAGGACGCCGCCCTCTACAAGGCACTCCATCGCATGGAGGAGAGCGGGTGGGTCTCGGCCGAGTGGGGCATCTCCGACAAGGGACGACGGGCCAAGTTCTACCGACTCACCGCGTCGGGGCGCAGCCAGCTCGAGGAGGAGGCCGGCTTCTGGCGACGCTACGCCGCTGCCGTCTTCAAGGTCCTGGAGCCCCGGAAGGGAGGGGCCTGAGCCGTGGCCAAGCAACGAGACCAGGAGCCACGCCGGACCTTCCGGCTGGACCGACACTCCCGGGACGACGCCCGGGCGGCGGTGGACGAGGAGCTGACCCACCACCTGGCCCTCCTGGAGGAGGAGCTTGTGTCGGAGGGCTGGACCCCGGACGAGGCGCGGCGGGAGGCCGCACGGCGCTTCGGAGACGTGGACGGGACCCGGGCCGATCTCACGACGATCCAGGAACGGAGGGGACGGATGAACGAGCGAGGGAGAATCCTCGAGGAGCTGGGACAGGACCTTCGTTGGGCGATGCGGAGTCTCCGACATGCCCCGGGCTACGCGGCCCTGGTGGTCCTGACGCTGGCGTTCGGCATCGCCGCCAACACGGTGATCTTCAGCGTGATGAACCCCTACCTCTTCCGCCCCCTCCCCTTCGGAGAGGCGGAGGAGTTGGCCCACATCGCCCAGGTGAACCCGGTCACCGGGTGGCACATGGACCGCTTCAGCCTCCCCATCGTCCAGGACTGGGCGGACCGGAGCCAGGGGCTGGAGGCCCTCGCCGCCTATGCCTATCGTGGCGGGACCGTCACCGGGCCCGAGGGCGCCGAGGGAATCAACTTCGCGCCGGTCTCCGCCAACCTGCTGGAGGTGCTTCAGGTCCAGCCCGTCCTGGGTCGGGGCTTCGTCCCGGAGGACGGCGGCCCGGGGGCCGAGCCGGTGGCCCTCCTGGACCACGGCTTCTGGCAGCGTCGCTACCTGGGCGACCCGGGGATCGTGGGTCGCTCCATCACCCTGGACGGAGTCGCGCACACGGTGGTGGGAATCATGCCCCCCCGCTTCGCCTTCCCCTTCAACCGGGTGGTGCTCTGGACACCCCTCCGGGAATCCGCAGCGGCGGCGGATCGGGCCGGGCCGGCGCCCTATCTCGCGGTGGGGCGGATGGCTCCCGGGTGGGATCGGGAGCGGCTGGACGGCGAGCTCACACGGATCCAGTCCGAGCTGGGCCAGGCCTACCCCGACGCCGACGGCCGCTGGGCGGGGGTGACGGTCCTGCCCATGCGCCAGGCCCTCAACTTCGCCTGGGACGTGCTGACCCTCACCTTCTCCATCATGCTCGGCGCCGTGGCCTTCGTCCTGGCCATCGCCTGCGTGAACGTGGCGAGCCTCACGCTGGCCCGGGCCAGCACCCGGGTCCGGGACCTCTCGGTCCGCTCCGCCATGGGTGCCTCCCGGGGCCGCATCGTCCGCCAGCTCCTTACCGAGAGTACGCTCCTGGCTCTGGTGGGCGGTGTGGTGGGGGTGGGGCTGGCCGCGGCGGCGGTGGCCGTGGTGGGACCGCTCCTCCCCCCCGACCTCTTCCGCGTCGGCGAAGCCCGGCTGGACGGCACGGTGCTGGCCTTCACGGTGGCGGTGACGCTGGCCACCCCCCTCATCTTCGGGCTGGCCCCGGCACTCGCCACCACCCGGAAGGACCTGGCCCGGGGCCTCAAGGCCGGAAGCAAGAGCTCCGGCGGGCTGGCGGCCTCCCGGGGCCGGAAGGCGCTGGTCACCGTCCAGGTGGCCCTGGCCGTGGTCCTCCTCGCCGGGGCCGGGCTCATGATCCGGAGCTTCGCCGCCGTCCAGGAGATGGAGCTCGGATTCGAGGCGGAGCGGGTCCTCTTCGCGGAGGTCGTCCCCCCCCAGGCCGCCTACGACCTGACCGAGGTGCGGGCCTTCACTCGGGAGGCGATGGTCCGGCTGGAGGCCCTCCCGGAGGTGGCCTCGGCATCGGCCGCCAGCTTCATCCCGCTGAACCACGAGACCTCGGTGTGGCAGTTCAACGCACCGGAGCGAGCCGGAGCCCCGGGTGAGGAGTGGCCCACCGCCGTGGCGAACCGGAGCTGGCCCGGCTACCCGACCACCCTGGGCATCCCCCTCCTGGCGGGACGGGACTTCGGGCCCGGAGACGACCTCGACGGACCGCCGGTGGTCCTGGTGAGCCAGTCGCTTGCCGAACGCCTCTGGACGGTGGAGCAGGCGGTGGGTCGGACCCTCCTCCTGGGCGACCCCGACGACCCGGTGGAGACGACGGTGGTGGGGGTGGTGGGAACGGTGGTCCACCAGGAGTTGGGTGGCGAACGTCCCGGCCCGCAGGTGTATCGGCCCATCCTCCAGAGCACCACCCGGCGCCACTACCTGGTGGCCCGCACCGAGGGCGACCCGGCGGCCCTCTCCGCCTCGGTCCGTCGGGCGCTCACCGCTCTGGATCCGGACCTGGCCGTCACGGTGCAGCCCATGAGCGCCGTCCTCCGGGAGAACCAGCTCCAGTGGAGTCTGGGCTCGGCCTTCCTGGGGGTCTTCGGCGGGGGCGCGCTCCTCCTGGCCACCCTGGGCATCTACGGCCTGATCGCCTTCTCGGTGGCGCAGCGCCGTCGGGAGATGGGCATCCGGATGGCACTGGGAGCCAGCGCTCGAGGCATCCGCTGGACGGTCGTGCGGGACGGGGTGGTGCTCACCGCCACCGGCCTCGGGGTGGGGCTGGTGGGTGCCCTGGTGGTAGGACGGGCCATCGCCGCCGCCCTCTACGGGGTGAGCCCCTTCGATCCGGTGACGCTGATCGTGGTCCTGGTCCTCTTCCCGGCGGTGGCGGCCCTCGCCTCCTGGCTGCCGGCGGTGCGCGCGTCCCGGACGGATCCGGTGGGGGCACTGCGATCCGACTGAGCCGGGGACCCTGATGGGAGACCACGCGGAGAATGCCGTACTCTGGGCAGGTAATCCCGTCGCCCCGGGGACGAATGTTGGACGTGCCCCCCCGAGGTCGCGACCTCCGCGGCCTCGCCCACCTTCCTCACGGAGGCCGAGATGCCCGATACGCCGCTGGGCAGGTTCTGCTGGTACGAACTCATGACCACCGACCCCGGGGCCGCCCGGGCCTTCTACTCGGCCGTCACCGGATGGACGGCGAAGGAGAGCGACGTCGGCGACATGCCCTACACCGAGTGGCAGGTGGGGGGGGCCTCGGTGGGCGGCCTCATGGAGCTGCCGGAGGAGGCCCGTGCGGCAGGAGCGCCCCCCAACTGGATGGCCTACGTCTCCACCCCGGACACGGAAGCCACCCTGGCCCGGGTGGAGGAGCTGGGCGGGTCGGCGATGTGGGGTCCCACCGACATCCCCGGTGTGGGCCGGGTGGCCTGGTTCACCGACCCCTGGGGCGCCGCCCTGGCGCTGCACGAGCCCGCCCCCGGCGATTCCTACGTCCCCGTCGATCCCGGCACGCCCGGAGCGTTTTCATGGCACGAGCTCGCCACCGACGACTGGCGGGAGGCCCGGACCTTCTATCACGAGCTCCTGGGGTGGGGAGATGCCGGCGAACACGACATGGGCCCGGAGATGGGCATCTACTACATGTTCTCCGACGAGGGTGCATCCACCCCCGAGGAATCGGTGGGCGGCATCTTCAACCGCCCCGACCAGATGCCGGTGAACGCGTGGACGGTCTACGTCCGGGTGGAGGACATCACGAAGGCGCTCGACACCGTCTCGTCCGGGGGCGGATCGGTGGCCAGCGGACCCATGGAGGTGCCGGGCGGGGACACCGTGGCCGTCTGCGTGGACCCCCAGGGCGCGGTGTTCGCCCTCCACCAGGGCATGGGCGGGTAGCCGCGCCGCGCGGCGAGGGGGTCGGCTACCGGGCCTCCGCCTCGTCGAAGCTCCAGTTGATGAGGGGCATGACCGGGAGCACACCTCCGTTCCGGATGATGTTCACCAGGCCGAGCTGCACCCCCTCCAGCCGCTCCGCGTAGTTCACGAAGGCGATCTGGAGTCCGCGGAGGTTGCGCGTGTGGTTCACCACCCCCCACTGCAGCCCCTCGCCACCACCGGCGCTGTTCACGGCTCCGAGCTGGGCTCCCTGGAGGGCGCCGGCCGTGAGGTTCACCCCGCCGAGCTGGATGCCCCGGGCGTCGCCCTCCACCAGGCCCAGGAGGCTCCACTGGACGCCCACGAAGTCGCCGGTGACGTGGGTCACCAGGCCCAGATCCACCCCGCGGACGTCGGTGTTCTTTCCGTAGAGGAGGCTGAGCCGGAGTCCGCGGACGGCGTCGGAGGCCGGGAAGGCCTGGATGGGGGACAGGAGCGCCACCTGGATGGGACGCTCCGTCTGAGCCTCGACGCTCGCCGGAGACAAGGGCAGGAAGAGGAGAACGAGGGCCAGGAGTGTGGCGGCTCGGGTCATGGACGTGGGTTTCCGGTAGCGGGAGGAGGCGAGGCGGCGGTGCCGCCCGTACGAGCGAACACGCTCGGATCCTGCAACATTAGCGCCAGTCCGCACCATCGCCCACGTCTGCCGCCTCGCCCATGACCCACGAGGAATACCTTCGCCACGACGCCCTGGCCCTCGCCGACCTGGTGCGGGCCGGCGAGGTGACGCCGGAGGAGCTCCTGGAGCTGGCGCTGGCGCGGACAGCGGCGCTGAATCCTTCGCTGAACGCCGTCGTCCGCCTCATGGAGGAGGAGGCTCGGGCCCGCGCGCGTGCGATGCCTCGGCGACCCACCGAGAAGGGCGACGGTCCCTTCGCCGGCGTGCCCTTCCTGGCCAAGGACCTCCTCATGGAGTTCGCCGGCCACCCCACCTCCGCCGGCAGTCGCTACCTGGCCGACACCCCGGCTCCCTTCGACTCCGAGACGGCTCGTAGGGTCCAGGCCGCCGGTTTCGTGCCCTTCGGCAAGACCAACCTCCCGGAATGGGGCCTCACGCCCTTCACCGAGGGCGAGTACTGGGGCACCTGCGCCAACCCCTGGGATCTCGAACGGACGCCAGGGGGGTCCAGCGGAGGCTCGGGAGCGGCGGTGGCCGCGGGCATCGTGCCGGTGGCCGGCGGCGGCGACGGCGGCGGGTCCATCCGGATCCCGGCGTCGTGCTGCGGCCTCTTCGGCCTCAAGCCCACCCGGGGTCGGACCCCCACCGGGCCCATCCAGGGGCAGCTCTGGCGGGGGCTGGTCGTGGAGCACGTGCTCACCCGGTCCGTGCGGGACAGCGCGGCGGCGTTGGACGTCCTCCGGGGCCCGGACCCGGGTGCGCCAGTGGCGGCTCCCCCGCCGGAGCGGCCCTACCTCGAGGAGGTGGGGCGCGATCCCGGGCGGCTCCGCATCGGCTTCACCACCGAGCCGTTCCTGTCCGGGAGCGTCCACCCCGCCTGTGTCGCCGCCGTGGAGGACGCCGCCCGGCTCCTGGAATCCATGGGGCACCAGGTCGTGGAGGCCCGGCCGCCCGTGGACGGGCCGGCGGTGGCGCGGGCCTTCCTCACCATGGTCGCCTCGGAGCTGGCCGCCGACCTGGAGGAGGCGCGGATCCGGGTGGGGCGGCCACCCCGTTCCGACGAGCTGGAGGGCCCCACCCGGGCACTGGCCCTCCTGGGGGCGGGGCTCCCCGCCCGGGCCTACGCCACGGCCATCCGGACGCTGGAGCGGCTGGGGCGTTCCTCCGCTCCCTTCTTCCTGGAGCACGACCTGCTCCTGACGCCGACGCTGGCCACTCCCCCACCACCCCACGGGTCGCTGGGGCCGTCGGCATGGGAACGCCGGCTCATGGGCCTCCTGGGCACCCTCGGCTCGGGCCGCGTGGTGCGCCTCTCCGGACTCCTGGACCAGGCCGCCGACGACGCATTCGACTTCATCCCCTGGACCCCCATCTCCAACGCCACCGGTCAACCGGCCATGTCCGTCCCCCTCTCCTGGCACCAGGGACTGCCCGTCGGCATTCACCTGGTGGCCCGGTACGGCGCCGAGGACGTCCTCTTCCGCCTGGCCGGAAGCCTGGAAGAGGCGCGGCCCTGGTTCCATCGGCTCCCGGAGCTGGCCCGTGCGACGGGCTGACCGGCCGGGACCCTGGACGACCGGACACTCACCGGCCGCTGCGGCGTACCATTGAGGTGCCACAGTATCATCCACCGGACCTCCGGGTCCTCGGAGGCGGTTCATGAGGGGCTCGAGATTCCGCGTCGATCTTCTGACGCCGTTGCTGCTCCTGGGCCTTGGGGCGGGAAGCGGCGGTCTGGCGGCCCAGGCGACCCTGGACGTCCCGGGCGTCGTCCTCGACCACGAGACCCGGGACGGCATCCCCGACGTCATCCTCCGGGTGGACGGCATCGCCGTGTCCGCCGCCACCGACGCGGACGGGGCCTTCGTGCTGAGGGACGTGCCCACCGGCGCGTGGACCCTCCAGGTAGACCACGTGGCCTACGGGTCCCACTCCCACGACGTCATCCTGGACGCATCCGTGGACGTCCGCCTGGAGATTCGGCTGGCCCAGGAGGCCATCGAGCTCGCGCCCATCGTGGTGGACGGCGAGACCAGTCTGGAGCGCCGACGGCGCCGTACCGGGGCGAGTTTCTGGGAGGTCAACCGGGAGGAGATCGTCGAGGCCATCGGTACGAGCCAGCACATGGGCGACCTCATCCGCCAGACGGTGCCCGGACTCAAGCTGCGGCAGGCCAGCAACCTCTCACGGAGCGACATCTGCCTGGAGTTCCGGGCGGCGGCCAGCATCTCCATCGTGAACAACCGGAGCTGCAACCACCCCATGGTCCTCATGGACGGGGTCGTGGTGAGCGACCCCCAATACCTCTACGGCATCGTCGGGCTGGACAATCTGGAGCGGATCGAGGTCATGCCGCCTGGCGAGGCGGGGGTACGCTACGGGACCGGCTCCCTCTACGGAGTGATCCTCATCGAGACCCGTCGGCCGGGGCGATCCATCGGGGCCCCGGGAAGCCCGGCCCTGGGGATGGACCGGGAGGCCTTCACCTTCGACTGGACCCGGGACCCGGCCGGCCACAGCACCGGGAAGACCCTCCTGGGGTCGGCGCTGGGCAACGCGGCGGGGATGGCCGCCGGGCTGGCCATCGCCCAGCAGTGCATCGAGATCACGGACAACGACGAGCTCGACAGCTCCTGCGGCGCCGGACGCAGCGTCCTGGCGGGGACCGCCGCCGTCATCCTCCCGGCGGTGGGGAGCGCCTTCGGAGCTCGCTGGGCGGGAGGCACCGATACCTCCGTCGGCCGGCTGGTCCCGGCCCTTCTGGGCGCGGGGATGATGCTCTTTCCCGGCTACGCCTTCTCGTTGTCCACCGTGGGAGGGGACCAGCCCACGGTGAACGCCGTCGGCAACGTGTTCCTGGCTGCGGGCGTTCCGCTGGCCGTCACCCTGGCGGATCGCCTCTTCCGGAAGCTCCGCTAGCCTGCGTGGCCCTCAGAGGAGCCGTCGCAGGAAGACGAAGACGTAGCGGAGCGAGCCCCCCTCGGACATGGTGGCCGACCCGGAATAGGGTTGGGCGCCGTTGTCCAGGCGGACCCGGAGCTCCACGGTGGCCGGCTCTTCCTCGTAGTTGGTGAGCTCCACCACGATGCTCCCCACCTCCGTGAGCGCCACGGTCCGTTCGAAGGGAGGGGTCACGGCGAAGGTGTCCGCCAGGATGGGGACCTGCACGATCTCCCCGTTCTCCACCGCCTCGAAGAACTCGGTGACGGTGACGAGCTCCAGTGGCGACGGCGCGCTGCCCAGGACCTCCACGCGCGCCTCGGTAGGCCGCTCGTTCGGCGCCGTCCCCGAGGAGCACGCAGCCCCGCCGGCGAGTATCATGATCCCAAGCAACCACCTTCCGACCTTCGCCCCGATACGCATGGATCCCTCCTCTGGCCGGCCCACCCTGCGGTGGCTTCGGCTCCTGGTTCTGTGCTCGTTCACGGCCTGCGCACCCTCAGGTCCGCAGTCCGCCGACGGGGATGTCCCCGCCCTTGAGATCGGCGACCCGCTCCCCGGTCTCACCGGGGCGGAACGCACCCGGTTCGATCGCGGCCGGGCCCTCTTCGCCCGCATCTATACCCCCGAAGAGGGGCTGGGGCCCAGGTACAACGAGAATTCCTGCTCCGCCTGCCACACCTTCCCGGTGGACGGAGGCACCGGCGAGACCGCGGTCCGCAAGGCGACCCGCCACTCGGGGCGCGGCGGATCGTGCGACCTCATGACGCCCTCCGGAGGCGAGAACCTCCGCCGGCAGGTCACCCCCGTAGCCGCCGAACGAGGGGCCGTCCCGGTGTCCATGCCACCGGATCGGGAGCACGAAGCCACCTTTTCCATCCCCTTCGTGTTCGGTCTCGGCCTGGTGGAGGCCCTTCCACTGGACGACATCCGGCGTCGTGCGGACCCCGACGACGGGGACGGTGACGGGATCTCCGGTCGCCTCGGTCGGGACGTCGCCGGACGGCCGGCGCGCTTCGGACGGAAGTCCGACGTGGCCACCCTCCTGGATTTCACGGACAGCGCGCTCCGGCTGGAGATGGGCCTGACGACCCCGGCGGCTCCGGACGAGCGCCGTGCCGGCGCGACGCCACCCGTCCCGACCGGGAGCGATCCCGCTCCCGAGCCGGAGGTGGACAGCGCCTCCGTGGCGGACCTGGTGGCCTTCCTCACCTTCCTCGCCCCTCCTCCCACGGGAGATGACTCCTCCACCGAGGCGGGCGCCGCCCTGTTCACGTCGCTGGGCTGTGCCGACTGCCACGTCCCCCACATGGAGACCGGGCCATCGCCCAGCCCGGCTCTCGATCGCCGGCCTGTGGCCCTCTTCTCGGACCTTCTGTTGCACGACATGGGACCCGCTCTGGCAGGAACGTGCGCCCCGGGGGCGACGCCCACCGAGTATCGGACGGAGCCCCTCATGGGTCTCCGCTACCGCGAGACCTTCCTCCACGACGGGCGGGCGCGGCGCGTCCGCGACGCCATCCTCCTCCACGGTGGAGAAGCGACGGCGGCGCGGGATCGATTCGCCGCCCTGGACCGGTTGGCCCAGGAAGAGCTGCTCCGCTACCTCCGCACCCTCTAATCACAGGCTGCGGGCAAGCAACGACCCCCCGAGCCCGCCGGACCGGGTCGGCGGCGCGGACCGCACATGCGGCCCGCGACCCCCCGACCCGATCCGGGTCAGACTCGATCCGGATGGCCCTGGATCAAGGCACTTCCAGGTTCGGGTTTCCTTCGTACTCCTCCAACGGGAGCGGGTAGCACGTCGCCGTCCCGTACTGGCCCCACTGCTCGTTGGGGTGCTGGCCGCTGGGGAACATGTCCTCCCCGCCCCGGAGCCAGCGGCGCAGGTCACCGAGTCGGTAGCCTGCCAGGTACAGGTCCCGGCCCCGCTGATCCCGCAGCTCCATCTTCAGCGCGTCGCCGGAGAGATCGACCGGTTCCTGATTGCCGACGGCCCGTCGCTCGTTCACGAAGGCCAGGATATCGGCCTCGTTGCCGCCCTGCTCCAGCATGGCCTCGTACAGGTTGTGCTGTGCCTCGAGGCCCGACGCGAAGGCGATGTCCGTAGCGCGTTCCAGGTCGGCGGGTTCTCCCCCGCCGGCGAAGGTCTCGCCGTTGTAGTTGGACATCATGAGTCCGGCCTTGGGCGTATACAGCTTGGTGAGCTGGTTATGGCCCAGACGCCACTGGGGAAGGTGCTGCACCCGCGGATCGGTCAGGAGGGCCGTCTTGTCCGTCTGATCGTCGAAGAGGGCGGCCCCTCCGGCGACGAAGGTGGGTGTGACGCCCAGGGAATGATTGGTGCCCGTCACCCGCGCCTCGAGAACGTTGTAGACGTCGGGGTCGGTATCGCTGTAGTTGGCGTACCACCGGAAGTCGTCCGGTACCTGGGCCGCCATGCCGGCTGCCTGACCCCAGTCCCCCAGGTTCAGGTGGGCCCGGCTCGACCCCACCAGGGCCAGATTCACCAGGTCCGACTCCCCTGCTGCCTGGGCGACGGACCTACCCTCGGCGAACCGCTCCGCCGCTGCGGCATAGAGATCCACCGGCTGGAAGAACTCACTCCCCACGTTGATGGTGGCCTGACACATGGCGTCGGCCATGAGGATGTAGGAGTACCCGGCGTAGATCAGGGTCGTGGCCAGGCTCGCGGCGTTGTCCGGGCTCTCCAGGAGCGTCCGGAGCCGTGAGCTGATGGAGTCGCCCTGGGAGAGCGCCGCACTGATCTCAGAGAACATGAGATCGGCGTCGCCCTCGTCGAACTCGACGATGCGCTGGCTCAGGCGGGCGGTCTGCTCCCAGTTGATGCCGGTGAGCGTCTCGTCCGTGAACATGCTTCCACGCCAGACGAAGGGATCGTCGAAGGCCTCTTCGAAGTCCCCGATGACGCTGTTCACGAGGACCTCCACCAACTCGGCGTTCTGGATGAGTCCTTCATCCAGCTCGTCGGGGTTCTGGACCTCCAGGATGCTGTCGAAGCTCGAGCAGGCGGCCGCCGCCACCGCGATCAACCCCGCGGCGGCCAAGGTGACCGCACGAGACAATGGTCTCTTGATGTTCATGATGGTCTCCGTTGCGGTCAGAAGGACACCCGGAAGCTGAGACTGAACGTCCGCAGCATCGGGATGGAGGCGTAATCGGTCCGGCTGTAGGCCGAGGTCGAGCTGAAGTTGACCTCCGGATCCGGCGAGCCGAGACCCTCCTGGTCCGGGAAGCCGTATTTGGTCCACATCCAGAGATTTCGACCCGAGAGCGTCAGCGTACCGGAGTTCACGCCGACACCGCTGAGCAGGTCGGCCGGGAGGACGTAGCTCAGGGAGAGCTCACGAAGCTTGATGAAGTCGGCTTCGGAAATCCACCGGCGGGTCTGGTTGCTCAGGATGAGCGCCTTGTCCGCCGGGTCGGCATCCGGGCTGTGGTGCGTGAAGGTGTTCTGGTCGAACCGGCCCCGGATGGAGCAGATGGCGCACCACTGATAATGGCCGCCCTTGTAGTCGAGGTTCGAGAAGACCCGGAAGTTGTCGAAGATGGTGAAGGTGTTGGTCAGCCCGATCTCCCGGGTGGGGAGGGACGGACCGACGTACTCCTCGTCGCTGAGGGAGACGTCCAGGTCGCCGTCCACCGTACCCGTGATCCCCCAGAAGCCGCCGAGGGGATACCCCTCGATGTGCTTCTGCACCGAGGCGAAGGATCCGAAGGAGATCTCGGTGAGGGGCGCATCGCCGAAGTCCACCAGCTCGTTGGAGTTGGTGGCCAGCGCCACGGTCGCGTCCCACTGGAAGTTGCGGCCGTAGACCGGCGTGGCGGAAAGGAGCACCTCGAGGCCGGTGTTCTTCACCTCACCGACGTTGGCGAAGAACTCGTCGCCTCCATCGTCGTCCGTGGCTGCAAAGCCGGAGGACGGAGGGACGGGCACCGCGATGAGGGCGTCCTTGGTGTTCTGGCGGTAGTAGGTGAACTCCAGCCCCAGCCGTCCGCCGTAGTGGGACGACTCGAAGCCCATCTCCAGCTCCGACCCTGTCTCCGCCTTCAGATCCGGGTTCCCGTAGGACTGGGGCCGGAGGATGTTGACCACCTGCCCGTCGGCGGCCACGGCGACGTTCGGAGAGAAGGTCCGGTCGGCCGTGAAGGGATCCGGCGGGTTCCCCGCCTGTCCCCAGGCGCCTCGCAGCTTGAGCTGATCGACCCAGTCGATGTCGAAGAAGTCCTCGTCGCTGATCACGTACGAGAGCTGGGCCTTGGGGTAGACCACCAGGCTGAAGTCCCGCCCGAAGGCGGAGTTGTCATCGATGCGCACGGCAGCCGTGGCGAAGAGACGGTTCTTCCAGCCCACCTGCTCCTGGACATAGAAACCCAGGGAGGTCTGCTCCTGGAAGTTCTGGTCTCCACGGGTGGTGGCCGCCGAGCCCACCAGGTTCAGGTTGCTGGCCACCAGCCCTTCGCCGGTGATGCCGAAGGACTCCTGCTTGGAGGCGTTGAGCTGCATCCCGGCGCTGAAGGCGGAGCTGACGTTCTCACTGATGTCGGTGCTCGCCGTCGCAGAGTAGTCCACCGTCCAAAGGTGACTCGTCGGGGTCGTGTAGTCGATGAGCCCGATGGAGCGGGTCGTGCCCAGCGGCTGCTCCGGGCGGGGGTCCGGCGGCGTGAAGTCCCGGACCTCCCGGTTGTTGTTGTCCAGGCCCAGGGTCAGCCGGTTCTGGAGCCAGCCGAAGGGCTGGTAGTTGATGGTCGCCCCGATGGTGTAGCGCTCCGAGCGGGTCTGGAGGTTCCACTCGTTGGCCAGCGTGGGACCGAAGCCCCGATAGCCCGGCTCGTACTGGAACACCGCATCGGCTCGGCCTCGCATCCCGTTGCGCAGGATGGAGTTGGACGAGTTGTTCGAGAGAGGCATCCGGACGTGGTGGCGGGCGTACCCGACGTTCACGTTGAAGGAGAGCTCGTCGTTGGGGGTGAAGCCGAAGTTGGCCCGCCCGCCGGTACGCCGGGCGTAGTTGTTGTTGAAGACGCCCTGCTCGTTCCCCCGCTCCGCCGAGACGAAGAAGTTGAAGAGCTCCCCGCCGCCACGGGCGGAGACGTTGAAGGAGTACTGGCCGGCGCCGTTGGTGTCGCCGGCACAAAAGGTCTGCACGTCGAAGGGCTCCGGCCGGCTGCACTCGGGGGCGTCCTGGTTGCCCCGCAGCGCATTCGGATGAGCGCTCAGGGGCTCGTACATCCGGAGACCCGTGCTGGTGCACCCGGGGAAGGCAGGATCACCCACCTCGTCCGCGGCGCAGTTCCAGTAGGTGATGGGCTGCTGAAGCGCCCACTCGGAGGTCCCCACGTCCATGCCGGCGGTCCACTGGATGCCGGACTGACCCGAGCTTCCCTTCTTGGTGATGATCTGCACCACGCCCGCCGCCGCCTCGGCGCCGTAGAGCGTCGAAGCCGCCGGGCCCTTGATGACCTCCACCGACTCGATGTCGTTGGGGTTCAGGAAGTCCAGGGCGTCGGTGCAGTGGGTGACCGAGCCGCACTGGTCGTCGAAGCTGTTCGTGCCGCCGGACACCCGGACGCCGTCCACATAGATGACGGGCTCGAAGCGGCCCTCGATGGAGCCGGAGCCCCGGAGGCGGATGGCCGAGCCGTCGCCGGCGGCGCCTCCGTCGGCGATGAGGGTGAGGCCCGGCGTCCGGCCCTGGAGGAGCTCCTGCACCGAGTTCACGGGCACGGCCTCGGTGACCTCGGAGGCCTGGAATGTGGACACCGTGTTGCCGATGGCGCGCCTCTGGGTCTGACCGGGCGTGCCGGTGACCACGATGGCGTCCAGCTCCAGCGCCGACTGGGTGATGTTGAAGGTCACCTGGGCGACCTGGCCGTCGGATACGGTGACGGTCTGCTCGGCCCGCTCATACCCGATGAGCTGGACCTCCACCGTCTGCTCGCCCACCGGTACGTTCACGATGAGGAAGCGGCCGTTGGAATCGGCAAGCCCGCCCCGGCCCGTGCCGGGCACGGACACCTGGGCGCCCCCGAGGGGTCGACCGGACACCGCGTCCACCACCATGCCGGTGACGGTACCCGTGTTCTGGGCGGCGAGGGGGGACAAGGGCAACAGAAAGCCCAGCATCCCGATTGCAGCGAGTTTCGAAAGCACTGATCGAACCATCGCAGGGTTCATGATGTCTCCTCCTGACGAGGGATGGCATCGCGCGCGACCATTGGGAGTCACGGCGACGAGTCGGGTCGGCATCCGTCCTCGATCCCTGTGGAGACCGAAGCGGACGTACGCCGCGGCGAGGCACCTGCGGGGGGGAGGCAGGCTGCGCCGAGCATAGACCCGTGTGGGACGACCCTGTGGAAATACCACCTCGGTCGTGTGACTCGCAAGTATTCTTGACCCCTCCAGGTGGCCCTCAACCTCCCGGATTGCCCACCGGCCGGACGTCGTCCCGGAGGGCGTCCTCGTCCAGCGCGACCCAGACCGGCGGGTGCTCCAACCGCCGCAGGACGTCTACCCACGCCGAGCCCTGGGCCGCCAGGGTGAGGGTGTTGGCCAGGGGGTGGAGGTTCCAGGTCTCGTCGGGGTCCAGGCCGTCGTCCAGCGCCACCCGTACCGACCCCTCGGCGTCGTTCACCAGCGCCAGGAGGCTCACCGCCCCCGGCACCACGCCCAGGTGGCGCTGGAGCCGTTCGGCGCTCCCGAAGCTGAAGCGGCCTCGGGCGCCGAGGATGGGCGCGAGCGCCTTCAGGTCCACCGTGCGGTCGTGCCGGGCCACCACCAGCCACATGGCCCCTTTCTTGTCCCGCAGGAAGAGGTTCTTGGTGTGCTCCCCGGGGAGGTCGCCCTTGGCCTCCTGGGCTTCCTCGACGGTGACGACCGGCCGGTGCCGGTGGAGTTCGTAGTCCACCTCCCAGGCGTCGAGACGCTCCAGGAGCTCCTCGGGCGTCCAGCTCACCGCAGCCCCGCTTCCTCCAGGAAGGCGAGGGCTTCTCGAACGACCCGGTCGGTGTTCTCGGGCGCCACGATGTCGCCGGCGAGGACGTGGTTCGCCGTTCCCGCCCGTTCGATGGGCACCAACCGCTTCGGCTCCGCGCCCAGCTCACCGAAGTAGCGCTCGGTCTCCAGCGGGTCCACCACCTGGTCGGCGGGGGAGTAGAGGACCAGCGTCGGGGTGCGGAGGGCGCTCAGGTCCTCGGTCCGGATCCGCTCCACAAGCGCCATCATCGGCAGCAGGGCGCTGCTGGGGTAGCAGGTCGTCCAGTGGCGCTCCTGGGCAGGCGACAACGGGGTGAAGCAGCGTTCGGCTCCCAGCGCCATCCGGGCCAGCAGGCCGCCCCACGGGAGCAGCAGGATCCGACTCTGGCGGTCCGCCGGGTGGAAGTTGGGGGAGAGGAGGACCAGGGCGGCGATGCGCTCCCGCTCCGGCGCCTTCAGGGCGGCCCAGAGGGCGAGGGCCGCCCCGGTGGAGCTGCCGAGGAGGACGATGCGCTCCCCCAGGGCTCCCGCCCCCGCCACC
>CAKZOQ010000005.1 GCA_937136445.1 uncultured Gemmatimonadota bacterium | reverse complement strand
AGGTCCACGGTGACCTGCGCCTGGACGTGGCCCATGTCGGACCGGTCCCGCATGCCGTCCCGGATCCTCGGCTCCAGCTTCTCGTAGGCCGAGAGGACCCCGTCGCGGAGCTTCTTGCGGAGGACCTTCAGGGCGTTCACGTCCGGCCGGCTCGTCTTGGTCTCCTTCCGTGCCTCGTCCACGTCGCGGGAGAAGATCTCGAAGGGGACCACCGCGACGTCGTCGGACCGGTCGTGGTCCAGGTAATGGATGGAGATGCTGATGTCGCCCCGGGCGTGGTGGTGGTGGATGTCCCCCACCGACTGGAAGCGCTGGGCCAGGCGACCCAGCTCCGCCCGCGCGGCGGCCTTGGTGTAGGCCTTCTCGACGATGCGGAAGATCCGCTTGTACCGCTCGGGATTCGTGGCATCCCCCGTCGGAACGGCCGTGTCGAGCTCCCGCCCCTGCGCCTGGCGCTCCTGGGCGTACTTCGCATCCTCGGCATCGCGATTCCGCGCACGGTCGATGCCTTCCAGGATTCGGTCGGGGTTGGTCCGAAAGCTCATGCGCGACTCCACCAGCGGGTACGATCACCTCGGGGACCCGGCCATGCCGGGAGCCTGACGATACGGGCATGGGTACCACCGGGGAAGGCTGATAGGTCCCCGGAGCGCGGGACGCGGTCCACCCGCCGAGGCCGGGGTGCGGGAGCTTGACCCCGACCCCTCCGACTCCTCTCATATGGGGTCTGTCCAACCACGTCTGGAGTCTCCATGCGTCTGACCGTCGTCCTCGCACTCCTCGCCGCCGGATCCGCGTGGGCCTGTGCGCCCGGTGGGCCCCCTTCGCCGCCGGGTCTGTCCTACGATCTGCCGGAGGACCCCACGCTCACCTACGCCTGGGGCGACACCTCCCGGTTGGAGATGAGCCTGAGTGGGCAGGACTTCGACGCCAGCTCCGCCGCCTCGGCCATGGTGGACGCCACCTTCACCCGGATCGAGGGTGGGCTCCAGGCCTCCTTCACCTTCGACGACTTTCAGGGCCGCTTCTCCCAGCCCATGGGTTCGCCCAGCCGGGCCAGCGCCGACGACGTCACCGGGCCCCTCTTCTTCGACCTGGATCGCCGCGGGAAGGTGTCTTCCGTCCGCCCCCCCCAGCTCGAGGGATCCGCGGCCCAGGTCCTGGAGCCCTACTCGCTGGCCCACGGGTTCTTCCCGATCCTGCCCGGGACGGCGGCAGAGCCGGGAGACATCTGGACCGACACCCTCCGCTACGACGTCGACAGCGACTGGGGCACCGTCGAGGCCACCGTGGTGCGGCGCTACACCCTGGAGGGGGATACCGTCGCTGACGGCCGCTCTCTCCTCCTCATCCGGTCCGCCGGAACCGCCGACGTGGCCACCGACGGTGAGATCCAGCGGATGCGGGTGAGTCAGTCCGCCTCGGGCTCGCTGGAGGGGACCCACCTCTGGGATCCGGGCCTCGGCATCCTGGTGGCCTCCAGGGAGACCCCGGACCTTCGTGGGACCCTTCGGGCCTCGGCGGCCCCGGCTCCCCTGAACCTTCGGGTCCGGCAGACCATCGCGATCCGTCTCACGGACGGAGGCTGACAGACCCGCATGCCTTCGACACGAGTCCGGCGCGTCACCATGGCGGTCGCCGTGGTGGCCGCGCTGTTCCATCTGTATGCGGCAGGGTTCTCTCCCTTCACCGCCCTCATCCAGCGGCCCATCCACCTGGCCCTCATGGCCATCCTGGGGTTCCTGGGCGTGGGGCTCGTGGCCACCTCTGACGACGAGGAGCTCGACGAGGTGGAGGGTGACGAGGCCGCGGACGACGGGACCGGGGTCGCTGGGGACGACTCCCAGGAGGGCTCTGGACCCGGGCTCCTGAGCTGGATCCTCGCCGGCCTCTCGGTGGCGGTGTGCGTCTACCTGGCCGCCGAGAGCCAGGAGCTGGTCCAGCGGTCCGGGTCTCCCACGACCTGGGACCTCGTCTTCGGGGCCGCCGCCGTCCTCCTGACGCTGGAGCTCGCCCGCCGCACCACGGGATGGGGGCTGGTGGCGGTCTGCGTGCTGGCGCTGGGGTATGCCGTGACCGGGCCCTACCTGCCGGGGATCCTCGCCCACCGGGGCTACGGCGCGGTGCGCCTCATCGAACACCTGTACCTCTCCACCGAGGGCATCTGGGGTGTGCCGCTGGGGGTCTCGGCGGACTTCGTGTACCTCTTCGTCCTCTTCGGGGCGGTGCTGGACCGGGCAGGTGGCGGGGCCCTCCTCATCGCCCTCGCGGACAAGGTGGCGGGGCGCACCCGGGGCGGACCGGCGAAGACGGCGGCGGTGGCTTCGGCCTTCATGGGCTCCCTCTCGGGGAGTGCGGTGGCGAACGTCGTCACCACGGGGAGCTTCACCATCCCCCTCATGCGCCGGTCGGGCTTCAAGCCCTTCTTCGCCGGGGCCATCGAGGCGGCGGCCAGCACCGGTGGCCAGCTCATGCCGCCCATCATGGGAGCCGGGGCCTTCATCCTGGCCACCTGGACCAACATCCCCTACGTGGAGGTCGCGTCGGCGGCGGCCATCCCGGCGCTCCTCTACTACGTGGCGCTCCTGGCCGCCATCCACTTCCGGGCCGGTTACATGGGGATCGAACCCGGGGGCCTGGCCAAGCGGGAACCGGTGATGGAGCGGCTCCACCTCCTCATCCCCCTGGCCATCATCGTCTTCTTCCTGGCCAGCGGTCGCTCGCCCATGCGCGCCGCCTTCTGGGGTGTGATCTCGGGCTTCGTGATGGCGGTGCTCCGTCCGGCGACCCGGCCCTCGGTACTGGGGGCGGTGGAGATGCTGGAGAGCGCAGGGCGCGGAGCGGTGCAGGTGGCGGCGGCCTGTGCCGCGGCGGGGATCGTGGTGGGTGTGGCCTCTCTGACCGGGATCGGACTCCGGATGTCCGAGCTCATCATCACGGTGTCCCAGGGCAACCTGCTGGTGGCGCTGATCCTCACCGCCATGGGTTCGGTGGTGCTGGGGATGGGACTTCCTACGACGGCGGCCTACGTGGTGCTGGCGGCGCTGGGGGCGCCGGCGCTGGTGGAGCTCGGCGTGCCGCTCCTGGGGGCCCACCTCTTCATCTTCTACTTCGGCTGCATCTCCAACGTGACGCCGCCCGTGTCGCTCGCCGCTTTCGCCGCGGCCGGCATCGCAGACTCCCCGCCGGTGAAGACGGCCTTTTCCGCCGCCGTTCTCGCGGGTGCTGGATTCCTGGTGCCGTTCATGTTCGTATACGGACCGGCGCTCCTGCTGGACGGGTCGCCGGGCGAGATCCTCTTGGTGGTCCTCACGGCCTGCACCGGCGTGACCATGCTGGCCGCCGCCTCCATGGGGTTCCTCCGGCAGAAGCTGGCCATATGGGAGCGGTTGGTGTTGGGGGCCGGCGCGCTGGCGCTGGTCTTCCCCGGCCTCCTCACCGACGGCGCCGGGCTGCTGGCGCTGGTCATCATCTTCCTGCGCCGGCGCATCGAACCCCCTTCCCCCTCGACGAGCCCTCAAACGTGAGCCTGATGCGCACCTCCACTCCCCACCCGGCCCGCGCCCTCCTCGTGGCGCTCCTCGGCGTCGCACTTACCCTCTCGGGCTGTGGTCCCGAGGGAGGCCGAGCCTTCCTCTCCCTGGGCACCGGCGGCACCGGCGGCGTCTACTATCCGCTGGGTGGTGCGCTGGCCTCGCAGCTCTCCCTCGCGGACAGCAGCCGGCAGTACACGGCGGAGGTCACGGGCGGCTCGGTGGAGAATGTGAACCGGGTCCTCAACGGTCAGATCGACCTGGCCTTCGCCCTGGGCGTGACGGCCTACGAGGCGTACCACGGCGGGCAGGGATTCGACACCCCGGCGGAGAACCTCCGGGTCCTCGCTCCCCTCTACCCCAACGTCATCCACGTTCTCGTGCCCGGCGACTCGCCGGCGGACAGCATCGGGGATCTGGGCGGGCTCGCCGTCTCGGTGGGATCGGCGGGGAGCGGCACCGAACAGACCTCACGTCAGCTTCTGGAGCTGTACGGCCTGACCTACGAGGACGTGGACGCCCGCTACCTCTCCTTCAACGAGTCGGCAGCGGCCCTGCGGGACGGCGCCATCGACGCCGCCATCTTCAGCGTCGGCATCCCGGCGGCGGCGGTCCTGGAGGCCAGCACCACAGGCGACGTGCGCCTCCTGAGCATCTCGGCGGGGCGCGCGGGCGAGCTCCGCGAGCGGTATCCCTACTACTCTCCGGGCGCCATCCCCTCCGGCGCCTACCCCGGCGTGGACGAGGACATCCCCACCGTCACCATGATGAACTGGCTGGTCGGGCTGGAGACGCTGGATGCCGGCGTGGTGGAATCGGTGCTGAACATTCTCTCCGTCGACCGTGTCTCTCTGGAACGCGTACACGACATGGCACGACAGATCGACCTCGACCGGCTGGCCGATGCACCCATCCCGCTCCACCCGGCCGCGCAGGGGTTTTCCAGGGAGTAGGGATAGATGAAGGCACCGGCGCCGCGTAGGAGCCTCGGGAGGGGTCCGTTCGGACCCCTTGTGGTCTTCCTCCTCCTCTTCCTTCCAGGGACGGCACCGGCTCTCGCCGCGCAGGAGCATGCGGGGGAGTCCTCGACCCGCCCTGCCGCCGCGCTCCCTGCCGGATCCGGAGCCACCCTCGCCGTCGCCCTCCGGGCCTCCATCACCGTGGACGGGGACCTCTCGGAGGCGGCCTGGACCGACGTGGCCCCCATGTCCGGCTTCATCCAGCAGGAGCCGGTGGAAGGGGCGCCCGCCGAGCACGATACGGAGGTCCGGGTCCTCTTCGACGACCAGGCCGTCTACGTGGGCCTCCGGATGTGGGATCCGGAACCGGAGAGCATCCGCCGGCAGCTCTACCGACGCGACGGGCGGGGTTCCGCCGACCAGGTTCGGGTCTCCTTCGACCCCAACCTGGATCGCCGCACGGGCTATCAGTTCGGCGTGAGCGCCGCCAACGTCCAGCG
>CAKZOQ010000004.1 GCA_937136445.1 uncultured Gemmatimonadota bacterium | reverse complement strand
AGACACCATGAAGGTTTTCACCCCCGATGAAGTCGCCCGCGGCACCGACAGCAAGTACCTCGGTGTGCTGGTGGCCGCCAAGTATGCCCGTGAGCTCAACTCCCTTCCCTCCGATGCCATGCCGCTGGGCGAGGAGAAGAAGCTCACCACCCGGTCGCTGGAGGCCCTGACCTCCGGGCAGATCGAGTTCCGTCTGGTCCGGAAGCGCCGCCGCGAGGAGTAGACACCGGTGACCGGGACGGTCCTGGAGCCTCGACGGCCCTGGAAGGGTCGCAGGGTCGTCCTGGGGGTGACGGGGGGCATCGCCGCCTACAAGTCGGTGCAGCTCGCCCGGAACCTGACCCGTCTCGGGGCCGAGGTGGACGTGGTCCTCACCCGGTCCGCCCAGGAGTTCGCGACGCCCTTGTCATTCGAGGGGGTCACCGGTCGCGACGTCTTCACCAGCCTCTGGTCGGTCGAGGGCGCGGCTCGCCACATCCGGTTGGGTGGGGAGGCCGACGCCGTGGTGGTGGCGCCGGCCACCGCCGACTTCCTGGCCCGAGCCGCCCAGGGTCGCTCCGACGACCTCCTCACCACCACCCTCCTGGCCACCCGTGCCCCCGTGGTGGTCTGTCCGGCCATGAACGACCGCATGTGGGCCCACCCCGCGGTCCAGGCCAACGCCGCCCGCCTCGCCGAGCTGGGCTACCAGCAGGCGGGTCCTGCCGCTGGACCGCTGGCCGCCGGCGAATCCGACGGAGCGGGTCGAATGCTCGAGCCCTGGCAGATCGTCGAGTGGGTCGGGCGAGCGCTGGGCTCCGATCCGGCCTTCCGCGGTCGCACCGTGCTGATCACCGCCGGGCCCACCCGGGAGGCGCTGGACCCCGTCCGCTTCCTGGGCAACCGCTCCACCGGTCGGATGGGGTACGCCCTGGCCCAGGCGGCCTGGCGACGGGGAGCCCGGGTCCGTCTCGTGAGCGGACCGTCCTCGCTCGCCGCTCCGGAAGGCGTGGAGCGGATCCAGGTGGAGACGGCCCGGGAGATGCTTGAGGCGGTCCGGTCCCAATTGGAAGAGGCCCACGTCTCCATCTTCGCCGCCGCTGTCGCGGACTACCGGCCACGGGAGGCCCGGGATCGGAAGATGAAGCGGGGCGGGGACGACGCCGAGCCCACCCTGGAGCTCACCGCCAACCCCGACGTCGCTGCCGACACCCGGGGGCGTCGTGCCGAGGGGAGCATCACCGTCGGCTTCGCCCTCGAGACCGAGGACCTGCTGGAGCACGCCCGGGCCAAGCTGGAGGCCAAGGGCTTCGACCTCCTGGTGGCCAACCCCGCCGGAGAGGCCGACGCCGGCTTCGAGTCCGAAACCAACCGGGTGACGCTCCTCAGCCGGGAGGGCGAGGCGGAGGAGCTTCCCCTCCAGTCGAAGGATGCCGTGGCGGAGGCCGTCCTGGACCGGGTGGCCGAACTTCTCCCAGGGGCGAGCGACGCCGCCGGGGCCGCCCAATCATGAGTGGACGCACCCCCCTGGCCGCGGAGGTGGCCCGCTTCCTTCGCCAGCGGGCCGAGCTCCAGGGCGGGGAGCTGGTTCTGGACGGCGTGGACCGGGCCGAGGCCCTCTCCATGGCGCGGGCCGGGCGCTCGGTGGCGGGAGATTCCGGTCCGGATGCGCCTGGTCGCACGGTCGAGGAGCCGGCGTCCGGGACCCTACGATCCACCGACAGCCCGGATCCCGAGACCTCCCTGGCGTCCTTCCTGAAGGCCGAGGTGGAGGCCCGGAGTCGGAGGGATGCCGAGCCCGAGGTGGACCAGGGCGCGACGGATCCGGAGCTCCCCGACGACTACGACGCCCTCCGCGAGCTGGCGCTGGGATGCACCCGATGCCGCCTGTCCGAGACCCGCAACCAGGTGGTCTTCGCCGACGGCTCCCCCGACGCCCGTCTCATGGTGGTGGGCGAGGCACCCGGCGCCAACGAGGACGCCTCCGGGCTCCCCTTTGTGGGGCAGGCGGGGCGGTTCCTGGACCTCCTCCTGGCCTGCGTGGGCCTCTCCCGGGAGGAGTCGGTGTACATCGCCAACGTCCTGAAATGCCGTCCTCCCGGGAATCGGGATCCCCAGGCCGACGAGATCGAGTGCTGCTCGCCCTTCCTCCGCAAGCAGATCGAGCTCGTCCAGCCGGAGGTCATCCTGGCGGTAGGCACCTTCGCCGGGAAGCTCCTCACCGGGACCAGCTCCACCCTGGGTCGCCTCCGGGGGGAGGTCTACAGCTACGAGGGAGTGCCCCTCCTGGTCACGTACCACCCGGCGGCCCTCCTGCGGAACGGCCGCTGGACCCGTCCCGTCTGGGACGATCTGCAGCTCCTCCGTTCGGTGCTGGACGGGGGCTGATCGGGGGTCGATCCACAGGGTTCTGGGGGTCGGCCGGGGCTTCGCATTCGCCCCCCCTTCGGGCTACCTTCCGAGCCTCCTGCCCTGCTCGCTGAACCCCCCTCGATGGAAGCCTCCCCCGACTTCGGCTCCTCCGGCTCCGACCGCGCTCTGCCCTTCTCCCTGGAGGCGGAGACGGCGGTGCTCGGCGGGATGCTCATCGACCGCGAAGCGGTCACGCGGGCGGTGGAACACCTCAACGAGACCATGTTCTACCGGGAGGCCAACCGGCGCCTCTACCGGGCCATGATCCGGCTCTACGAGCGGGGCGACGTCATCGACGTCATCACCATCTCCGAAGAGCTCAAGAAGACGGGCGAGCTGGAGTCCGCCGGGGGGTTCGACTACCTGGCAGCCCTCATGGACGCGGTGCCCACCGCAGCCAACCTGGAGTACCACGCCAACATCGTCCGGGAGAAGGCCCTCCTGCGGCGTCTGGTGGGGTCGGCGGAGCAGATCATCCGCGACGTCTACGAGCAGGGCGAACTCGCCGTGGATGAGATCCTGGACCAGGCCGAGGCCCGCATCTTCCGGGTGGCGGAGAGCCACAGCCGCGAGGGCTTCGTATGGATCAAGGAGATCCTCTGGGGCGCCTTCGAGCACATCGAGCGGCTCCAGTCTTCTTCGTCGGGGATCACCGGCGTGCCCACGGGCTTCCCGGACCTGGATCGGATGACCACCGGGCTCCAGAAGGGCGATCTCTGCATCGTCGCTGCCCGGCCCTCCATGGGAAAGACGTCCTGGGTGATGAACGTGGCGGCCAACGCCGCCATCTCCCACTCCATCCCCACCGCCATCTTCTCGCTGGAGATGTCCTCGGAGCAGCTCGTCCAGCGGCTCCTGTGCGCGGAGGGCCGCATCGACGCCCAGCGGCTCCGTCGGGGGAAGCTCTCCCAGGAGGAGCACCAGCGTCTGGCAGCGGCCGCCGGGCACCTCAACACCGCGCCCATCTGGATCGACGATCAGCCCGGCGCCAACGTCCTGGAGATCCGGGCCAAGGCTCGCCGCCTCCAGTCCGAGCTCCGCAGCGACGACAAGGAGCTGGGCATGATCGTCATCGACTACATGCAGCTCATGTCCGGTGCCGGGAGCTCCGAGAGCCGGGTGCAGGAGGTGAGCCAGATCTCCCGGGGACTGAAGGCGCTGGCCCGGGAGCTGGACGTGCCGGTGGTGGCTCTCTCACAGCTCTCCCGGGGGCCGGAGCAGCGCACCGACAAGCGGCCCATGCTCTCGGACCTGCGCGAATCCGGCTCCATCGAGCAGGATGCCGATGTGGTCATGTTCCTGTTCCGTCCCGAGTACTACGCTCCGGCAGAGAAGCGCGAGGAACTCGAGGGCAAGTCGGAGCTCTTCATCGGCAAGCAGCGGAACGGCCCCACCGGCGTCGTGGAACTCTACTTCCACAAGAAGTACACCCGGTTCGAATCCGCGGCGAAGGGGCACGGTCCCCAGCCGCCGGAGGACTCGGGTGGAGCCCGCTCGTTCGGCTCGTGAGCCGATCCGGTGACCGCGGATGAGCGTTCGCGTGGGTGTGGCGATCCCCGCCGCCGGTTCCGGGCGGCGGATGGGGGGCGTCCGGAAGCCGTTTCTGGAGCTCCGCGGGGAGCCGGTGCTGATCCACGCCTTGCGGCCCTTTCTGGCCCGGACCGACGTGGTGGCGGTGGCGGTGGCCCTGGCCGCGGCCGACGCCGAGGATCCGCCGGGCTGGCTCCTGGCACTGGACGACCGGATCCGTGTGGTGGCGGGAGGGGCCACCCGCTCCGAATCGGTGCGGGCCGCGGTGGCGGCCCTCCCGGAAGATTGCGATCTGCTGGCGGTCCACGACGCCGCCCGCCCCCTCGTCTCCGGGGCGGCGGTGGACCGGTGTTTCGCCGTCGCCGCCACCGGCATGGGGGCCGTGGCGGGGTGCCCGGCAGTCGACACCCTGAAAGAGGTGGACGAGGGCGACCGGGTGACGGCCACGGCGGATCGAAGCCGCTTCTGGCAGGCCCACACCCCCCAGGTCTTCCCGGCGGACCTCCTGCGTCGGGCCCACAGGGGCGGAGGGGAGGCCACCGACGACGCGGCGCTGGTGGAACGACTTGGGGAAACGGTGCGGATGGTGGACGGGGGTCGGTGGAACCTGAAGGTCACCCGCCCGGAGGACCTGCCGGTGGCCGAGGCGCTCCTCGACGCCCGGGCGGCGGAGGCGACGACGCCATGAAGCTGGAACGCACCCGTGTCTTCCGAGGCGCCCACGTGGCCGGGGAGGTCCACCGGCCCGAGGGCGGTGGTCCGGCCTGGCTGGACCTCCGCGACCTGCCGATGGACGCCGAGGCGGTGGCCCCGGTCCAGGCCCACCTGGCGGCAGGGGGTCTCCTGGCCTATCCCACGGAGACGGTCTATGGGCTGGGGGCTCCGGTCACCGAGGCCGGGATCGAGGCGCTTGCTTCCCTCAAGGGGCGGGACCCCGACCGTCCCTTCCTGGCCCTCGTGCCAGACGCCGCCGCCGCGGAGGAGCTCCTCTGGACCCCGGAGGCCCGGGAGCTCGCCGAGCTGTTCTGGCCCGGGGCCCTGACCCTGGTGCTGGAGGACCCCACCCGGAGCTTCCCCTCGGGGGTACGGAGCCACCAGGGAACGGTGGGGGTGCGGGTGAGCCCCCACCCGTTCGTGGCGGCCCTCCTGGAGGCCTGGGGTGGGCCGCTCCTTTCCACCAGTGCGAACTCCCCGGGCGAGCCCCCGGCCCACAGCGGGCACGAGGCCCGCGACGTGGGTCTCCGCCTCGGCGCCGACGATTCCCTCCTGGTGGTGGAGGTGGGAACGCTACCGCCCTCCCCGCCCTCCACGGTGGTGGACTGCACCGGGGTGGCGCCGGTGGTACTGCGCCAGGGGAGCATTCCCGTGAGCCGCCTTCGCTGCGCCCTGCCCGGCCTGGAGAACCACGATGACTGACGGCGACACCTTCCGGATCCTCTTCGTCTGCACCGGCAATACCTGCCGGAGCCCCATGGCGGAGGCGGTGGCGCGCCGGCTCGTGGAGGACCGCGGCTGGAGGCAGGTCGAGGTGGCCTCCGCCGGCGTGGCGGGCCACGGAGGCCATCCACCCACCGGCGGCGCCGTGCGGGCCGCCGAGGCAGCAGGCCTGGATCTGTCGGAGCATCGCTCCCGAGGCCTCACCCCCGACGAGGTGGCCGAGGCCGACCTCATCCTGACCATGTCCCGCTCCCACCTGCTCCCCCTCCTCGAGGCTGGAGCGGGGGAACGAGCGGCGCTCCTCACCGAGTTCGCCGCCCAGGAGGATCCCGAGGGTGTCCCGGACTCCGTGCTGGACCCTTTCGGCGGCCCCGACGAGGTCTACGTCGCCACCTTCGAGCTTCTGGAGCGGTTGGTGGAACGGGCGCTCCGCCGCCTCGAGCCCATCTTTTCTCCATGACCATCCACGCCTCCACCCGGGTCCTCACCCTCCTCGGGGACCCCAT
>CAKZOQ010000003.1 GCA_937136445.1 uncultured Gemmatimonadota bacterium | reverse complement strand
CGCCGGCCCCCAGCTCGCCATCCCGGGCCAGGCCGATCACATCCAGGCTTCCTCCTCCGGCGCGGTGGACCCGCTGTTCCCGTGCCAGCGAGTCCAGTCCCTTGGCCACGTCCCGGAGCCGGGCAGCGGTCTCGAAGTCCAGCTCCGCGGCGGCGGCTCTCATCCGCTCCTCGACCTCCCGGCGAAGCTCCTCGGTGTCCCCCTCCAGGACGTTCAGGATCTCCTGGATCATGGCCCCGTAGTCCTCCTGGCTCTGGAGGCCGACGCACGGTGCCTGGCAGCGCCCGATGTGGTAGTCCAGGCAGGGACGGTCGGGGGTTTCCTCAGGGAGGTCGTAGCGGCAGGATCGCACCGTGTGCATGCGCTTCACCACCTCCAGCGCCTGCCGCATGGACCCCACCTGGGTATAGGGGCCGAAGTAGCGGGCACCGTCGTTCTTCACCCGACGGGTGACGAAGACCCGGGGAAAGGGCTCCTGGACCGTCACCTTGATGTACGGATAGCTCTTGTCGTCGCGCAGGAGGATGTTGTACCGAGGACGGTGCTCCTTGATGAGGTTCGCCTCGAGGATGAGGGCCTCGCCCTCGGAGCCCACCACCAGCGTCTCGACCGACGCCACCTCCGATGCCATCCGCTGGTTCTTCGCCGAAAGGTCTCGGGGAGAGCCGAAGTAGGAGCGGACCCGGGGGCGGAGCGACTTCGCCTTCCCCACGTAGAGGACCTCGCCGTCGGCGTCCCGGAAGAGATAGACGCCGGGCTTGGTGGCGAGGGTGCCGAGGGAATCGCGGTCGACGGGCACGGCGAGAGGGGGTCGAGGCGGAGCGAGTGGGAGAGCGAGCAGGGCGACGCGGCCCTGCTCAGCCCCGTCGGCGGAGGATCCTGCGTGGGTCGCCGAGGCCCAGGGCCCAGGCCGCGCCCAGGTAGACTACCCCGCCCGGAACCAGCGTTTCCAGCGCCAGGAGCGCCGGGTGCGTCGGGGGCAGGACGAGCTGGAGTCCTACCGCCGTGGCGGTTCCGAGGGCGGCGGCGAGCCCCATGCGCACCAGCGCGTCGGACGGGGCCCCGTGGGCTCCGATGACCCGTCCCAGCGCCCGGCGCAGGAGGCCGTATTCGAGCCAGGCCCCTACCGAGGCGCCCAGCGCCAGCCCGGCGGCTCCCAGCCGAAGCTGAGCGAAACCCATGCGGTCCAACGGGATCATGAGGGCGATGCCCACCACCGCCGAGACCACGACACGCAGCGTGGCGATCCGGGCCGGGGTCGCGGTGTCCCGGAGGGCGTAGAAGGCGGAGGAGAGGACCCGCGACCGGGCGGAGGCCGCCAGCCCCAGGCTGTAGGCGCCCAGCACGGCCCAGGTCACCAGGGTCTGGGGCAGCCCGAAGGCACCCGTCTGATAGAGGGCCGCCACCACGACGTCGCCGAGGGCCAGGTAGACCAGCGCCGAGGGAAGGAGGAAGAAGGAGACCCGCCGGAGGGCCGTGGCCACCCGCTCCGCAAGCACCTCCCGGTCCTGCGCTCGCATCCGTGACAGCTCCGGGAGTTCGGAGGCGGCCACGCTCATCCCGAAGAGGCTGATGGGGAGCACGTAGAAGGTCTGGGCATAGCCCAGGACCGCCACCGCACCGTCCACCAGCGTAGCTGCCAGGATCACGTCCAGCCAGGAGCTGAGATTCACTACGCCACGGGCCGCCACCACCGGCACGAAGTTGCGGATGGCCTCCCCTACCCCCTCCACCCCCCGCCCAAGCGAGAGGCGGAAGCCAATGAGGTGCCGAGCCACGAAGGGGAGCTGCACACCGAACTGGAGCACCCCGCCCACCAGCGCGCCCCAGCCCAGCGCCACCACCAGATCCCGCTCTCCCAGGCCCCACCAGACGCCGCCGGCCACCATGGCGGCGATCATGGCCAGGTTCCAGAACACCGGGGCCACGTAGCTCACGAAGAAGCGCCGGTGGCTGTTGAGCACCCCGAGGGCCCAGGCGCTCACCACCAGGACGGCCGTCATGGGGAAGAGGATCCGGACGAGGGTGACGGTGAGGGCTTGCTTGCCGTCGTCCCAGCCGAAGAAGAAGAGCTCCACCAGCCAGGGCGCCACCAGCACCCCCAGGAGGGCCAGCGAGCCCGCCACCACCGAGAGGATTCCCAGGGCGGCGCCGGCGAACCGTCCCGCCGTCTCGTGGCGTCCCTCCTCCAGGAATTCGGCGTAGACGGGGATGAAGGAGGCGGAGAGCGTCCCCTCCCCCAGCAGGTTCTGGAGGACGTTCGGCGTCCGGAGGGCCGCTCGCCACGCGTCGGCCACCGGGCTGGTGCCGAAGTAGTAGGCGAAGATCCGGTCCCGGACCAAGCCCATGAGGCGGCTCAGCAGGATGCCGG
This sequence comes from uncultured Gemmatimonadota bacterium, assembly GCA_937136445.1. Taxonomy (GTDB): domain Bacteria; phylum Gemmatimonadota; class Gemmatimonadetes; order Longimicrobiales; family Gaopeijiaceae; genus JAJCZZ01. Next base: position 228 of record CAKZOQ010000003.1, on the reverse strand, counting down.
CCCCCACCCGTGCCGCTCCACCTCCACCTGATCCGGACGTACCGGATCCACCTGCGGCGGACCCGGCGGCTACCTGGTCGCGGCCTCCCGCGGGCATGGCGGGGTCGGCGCCGTCCGGCGCGTCAGGAGTCGTCTTCACCCGGAGGGAGCGACGCCCCCTGGCCCCGGCGTTCCTCGAGCAGCTTGTGGAGGAACTCGCTCTCCTCGTCGAGACGCCGCACCTCGGAG
>CAKZOQ010000002.1 GCA_937136445.1 uncultured Gemmatimonadota bacterium | reverse complement strand
GCACCCCACCATGGCCGAGGAATTCCGAGAGGTCCTGGAGAGCTGGTGAGCGGCGACACCCGAACGGATGCAGGGGGCCCGGCGGACTTCGAGGCCGAGGCGCTCCCCCACCTGGATGCCGTCTACCGATTCGCTCTCCGTCTGGCGGGCTCCCCGCCGGCGGCAGACGACCTGGTGCAGGAGACCTTCCTGCGGGCCTACCGCGCGTGGGCTCAGTACACCCCGGGCACCAACTGCAAGAGCTGGCTCTTCACCATCTGCCGGAACGTCTTCCTGCGGCAGCAGGAGCGGGGGAAGCGGCACGCCGAGATCGTCGAGGAGAACGTGAACCGGGAAGGTCCGGGCTACGATCCCATCAACCCGGTGTGGAGCGAGGCCCGTGGGGTGGACCCGGAGGGGACGTTCTTCAGGAAGATCGTGGACGAGGAGGTGGTCCGGGCCATCGACGAGCTCCCGGAGGAGTACCGCACGGCGGTGGTCCTCTCCGACCTCGAAGGCCTCGCCTACGCCGAGATCGCCGAGCTCATGGGGGTCCCGGTGGGCACGGTGAAGAGCCGGCTCTTCCGCGGTCGCCAGAAGCTCCAGAAGGTACTGTACGACTACGCGGTGGAGATGGGCTACATCTCCCGCCGCACAGGAACGGAAGCCTAGGCCCATGTCCATCTTCGAACGCATCGGACGACTTCTGGCCGGTGGGGGCTCATCCGACGGCAACGGCACCTCCAGTGCGGATCCCGCCGGCTCGTCCGACGACGGAATGATCTCCTGCATGGAGGCCGTCACCTTCCTCCAGGAGTATCTGGACGGGGAGCTCCCCGAGGCCACGGCGGACAAGGTGGAGAGCCACTTCGACGTCTGTGCGCGCTGCTACCCCCACCTTCAGCTGGAGGAATCCTTCCGTGCGGCGGTTCGCCGCGCGGCGGCCGGGCAGAGCGCACCTCCCGGGCTCAAGAGCCGGGTGGCGGAGCTGGTGGCCCAGGCGGAACGGGAGTAGCGGAGGCGTCCCGAAAGGTCTCGAGCGCCGTCCGGTGGAGACGGGCCAGACCCTGGTAGAACTCCACAATGCCACGCCCGTGCGGAGAAAGGTCCCCCTTCTCCAGCACCCTCTCGAGCCGCGCCAGTTTCCGGCGTAGGAGGAGGCGGGCCTGGTCCAGTGCCTCCCCCCGCCCGTGGGCCCCCGCGAAGACCGACGCGACGAGCAGGTCGGAGTAGACGGGCTCTCCATCGGTGAGGCCCCGATCGATGAGGCGGTCGAGCTGTCGGGCTCCTTTCTCGGTCCTCCGGTATCGGGTGCGGGTCTTCGCTCGTTCACCGGGTTCGGTTTCGGACGCTACCCACCCCTCCTCCTCCATCCGTCGAAGTGTCGCGTAGAGGGTGGATTCCGGGACCCGGGCCCACTGCTCCACCTCCCGGGCCCGGACCTTCTGGACGAGTCCGTACGCGTGATCCGGACCCTCGGCGAGGAGGGCGAGGAGGACGATCTCGGAATGGCGGAGTGCGGACATGATCCATTATACTCCAGCCTGGAGTATATGCCAATCCTCGCTCGCAGGAGCGCGCCGTGCACCCGATGGTCCTCGCCCTCGCCACCGTGGTCCTCCTCTGGGCCGGACGGCTCCTGCCCCGGGTCCCGGAGGTGGAGGTGGCCCTTGCTGGATACCTTCTGGCGCTGGTGGCCTGGATCGCCTTCGGCCCCTCACAGGTCCGTGGGGACCTCGGCTTCTCCGAGTGGCGCCCTTCGTGGCTGGCCACCGGCACGCTCTGGGGGGTGGGACTCGTTCTCCTATCAGCCGGCGCCTACATGGTCTCGGCGCGGCTCTTCGGGCTCGAGCCCCCAGCGGAGCAGGCCCTGGTCCGGGGCGGTGGCGTCCTCCGCATGGGACTCCTCGTGGGCGTCGTTCTGGCGTCCGCCCTGCTCGAGGAATGGGTGTTCCGGGGCGTCCTTCTGCAGGGGCTGGGTGAGCTTCCCCCCATGGGTGTGGTGGTGGTGAGTGCGGCGGTCTTCGCCGTCTATCACCTCAGCCTCTTTCAGCTCCTTCCCACCTTCCTCCTGGGCGTGGGCTTGGCCGTGCTCGTCCAGCGCACCGGGTCCCTCGGGCCCGCCGTTCTGGCCCATGCCGTCTTCAATCTGACGGGCCTCTTCCTGAGCTCCGCCATGGCCCGCGGACCGGGGGTCTGAGCCGCGCTGGTCACGCTTGCCCCGCCTCTGCCGAGGTGAGAACCTTCGGGCCGCGGCAGCGGCCTTCTCCCTGCCCGATCCGGTCCGGCGGGTGGGTCCGTCGATGACCCGTCCTACGGGCCCGGAAAGGCCGCCGTCTCCGCCCGCCCTCCCGCACTCCCACCCCACCCAGCATGGCCACGGCCTCCAAGCGGGAACGCATCCTTCCGCGTCTCATCACCGACGAGATGCGGGATTCGTTCCTGGACTACTCCATGAGCGTCATCGTGCAGCGGGCCCTCCCCGACGTGCGGGA
>CAKZOQ010000001.1 GCA_937136445.1 uncultured Gemmatimonadota bacterium | reverse complement strand
GCGCCATCAAGAAGGGGACGGGCGAGCTCGAGGGGGTGAACTACGAAGAGGTGACCTACGAGGGCTACGGGCCCAGCGGCGTGGCCCTCTTCATCGAGTGCCTCACCGACAATACGAACCGCTCGGTGGCCGACGTCCGGCACGTCCTGGGCAAGTACGAGGGCAGCCTCGGGCAGAACGGTTCGGTGGCCTGGCAGTTCGAGCGGAAGGGCCAGGTGGTGGTGGATGCCACCCGCTACACCGAGGAGGCCGTCTTCGAGGCGGCCGTCCTCGCCGGTGCGGAGGACGTCCAGCAGGAGGACGACGAGTTCGTGGTCCTTTCGGGCCCGGCGGAGTTCCACGAGGTCCAGCAGGCCATCGAGGAGGCCGGGATCGACACCGAGGACTCGGACCTCACCCGGATCCCCAAGAACCAGGTGGCCGTGACCGGCAAGGAAGCCGAGAAGTTGCTGGAGCTCCTGGACGCTCTGGAGGACCTGGACGACGTGCAGAAGGTCCACACCAACGCCGACATCGACGACGCCGTGGTGGCGGAGGCGATGTAGTCCGGGTGGCGCCGGACGACGCCGATTCCGTCCTGGTTCTGGGGATCGACCCGGGGACCGCCATCACCGGATACGGGATCGTCCGCCGCCGAGGTGTGGGTCGGGTGGCGCTGGTGGAGTGTGGTGTGATCCGCACCTCCTCCAAGGAGAACCTGCCTCATCGGATCCGCGAGATCTTCGAGGGCATCGACGAGCTCATGGAGCGCTACCGACCCCACGCGGTCTCCGTGGAGGACGTCTACCACGGCCCGAATGCGCGGACCGCCCTCACCCTGGGCCACGCGCGGGGCGCGATCCTGCTGGCCGCCTCGCTCCGGGAGCTCCCCATCGCCGAGTACACGGCCCCCGAGATCAAGAAGGCGGTGGTCGGGACGGGCCGAGCTACCAAGGACCAGGTGGGGTTCATGGTGAAGCAGCAGCTCAAGCTCAAAGAACAACCTTCCCCCGCCGACGCCGCCGACGGTGTCGCCGCCGCCCTGGCCCACTGCCTCATGGGAAGCTTCCCCAGGTAGCGCACACCTTCAGCGTCCCTCTCACGACCGGTTCCCGCTCATGATCTCCCGACTCCACGGCACCCTCCTGGTCCGCGACCCCGACGGCGTGGAGGTCGAGACCTCCGGCGGCGTCGTCTACGAGGTGGAGGTTCCACTGACGGTCTTCCAGCGTCTGCCCAAGGCGGGTCAGCCCCTGCAGCTCCGCACCGTGCAGGTGGTCACCGAGTCCTCGGTCTCGCTCTACGGCTTCGTGGACGACCTGGAGCGGCGGCTCTTCAAGCGGCTCCTCAACGCCTCGGGCGTGGGTGGAAAGCTGGCCCTCTCCATGCTCAGCACCTACACCGCCGACCGGTTGGCCCGGGCGTTGGTGGAGAAGGACGTGACGGCGCTCCGGCAGATCACCGGCATCGGGAAGAAGACCGCGGAGAAGCTCTGCCTGGAGCTCTCGGACAAGGTGGAGGACCTCGCCGTGGTCCAGCCCCGGGAGGATGGCGCCCCCTCCCTCGCCCAGGACGCGGTGCAGGCGCTGGTCGCGCTGGGCTACTCCTTCGCCGAAGCCGACGGCGCCGTCCGGGCCGTCCTGGACCAGGAGGAGGTGGAGTCCGCCGACGACCTCATCCGGAAGGCGTTGGCAGGGAAGTGATGCGGTTCGGCTTTCGAGTCCCGGGGTGGGCCGTCAGACCCGGCCCACCACGAGCGCCGCGTTGCTGCCGCCAAAGGCGAAGGAGTTGGAGAGGGCGATGCCCAGCCCCGGCGCGTCCCGGCCCGGGTCCGGAACCAGGTCCAGATCCAGGGCCTCTTCGTCGGGCTCGGTGAGGTGCGCCGTGGGGGGGATCCGGCGGTGACGGAGGGCCTGCACGGTGAGTAGGAGCTCCAGCGCTCCGGCGGCTCCCACCAGGTGCCCGTGGACGGCTTTGGTGGCGCTCACCGGGATGGCCCCGACCGCCTCGCCGAAGACCTGACGGAGGCTGGCGGTCTCCACCCGGTCCCCGGTGTGGGTCCCGGTGGCGTGCGCATTCACGTAGCCCACCTCGTCCGGAGCGACGCCGGCGTCGGCCAGCGCCTCCCGCATGGCCTCCACCTGGCCCCGGGCGTGGGGCTCGGTGAGGCCATGGGCGTCGCTGGCGGTGCCGTACCCCAGGAGCTGGGCCAGCGGCTCGGCGCCACGGTCCGCCATGGCTTCCTCCGTCTCCAGAACGAAGACCGCAGCCCCTTCGCCCAGGACCATGCCCGTCCGAGCGGCGTCGAAGGGTCGGCAGGACACCTCCGGGCCGTCGGGGTGGGTCCGGGCCACCACGCCCAGCGCCTCCCAGGCGGCCAGGATGCCGCCGGTGAGCATGGCCTCGGCGCCTCCGGCCAACGCTCGATGGACGGATCCTGCGCGGAGAGCGCGGAAGGCCTCGCCCAGTGAGGCGGCCGAGGAGGCGCAGGCCATGGAGTAGCTGAGCGAAGGGCCCTGGAGCCCCCACCGCATGGAGAGGTGGGCGGCCGGGCCGTTGGCCATGATGAGCGGCACCGTGGAAGGAGGCGCCCGTCGCGTGCGTCGCTGGTAGTAGCGCTGGAACCCGTCCTCCAGAGCCTCGGCACCGCCGAGCCCGCATCCCATCCAGGTCCCGGCGTCGCGGAGCTCCTCGGCCTCAGGGTCCTGGGGGTCCAGACCGGCCTGGTCCAGGGCCTCCTCGGCGGCGACGACGGCCATGGCGGCGGCCCGAGCCATGAACATCCGTTCCGAGCGGGCGAAGTGTTCGGCGGCCTCGAAGGGCGAGCGGGCGACGAGGACCTCGGCGGCCACCTCGTCGCTCCCCGTCTCCGAGAGCGTCACGGCGGAGCGTCCCTCCAGGACCGCTTCGAAGGTGCGGTCGGCGCCGAGGCCGTGGGGCCCTACCACCCCCATCCCCGTGATGAAGACCCGGCGGGGCCCGTCGGAGTGCGCCACCAGCGTCAGCCCCCCTTCTCCTCCACCCGCTGCTCCAGCAGGTCGGCTGCTTCCTGGAGGGTCTCGAACTCGGCCTCCTCGGGGTCCAGCTCCACCCCGAGCTCGTCCTCCAGCTCGAAGATGAACTCCACGGCCGAAAGGGAGTCGATGCCCAGCTCCGACAGGGTGGCTCCGGGGTGGATCGCCTCGGCGTCCACGCCGAAGTCCTGCGTCAGCTTCTCGACGATGAGGGCGTAGGCGTTCACGGACGACTCCAACGGGGTCGGGGCGGGGGGAGCGACCGGCCCGGTGGGCAGGCGGCGGAGTCGAAGGTATCACCGCCCCGCGCCGGCCTCCAGCGGCGGGGCGATCCCGGGACCGGGATTCCGCCCCGGTGCCGTGGACCCCGGATCCCCTTGTAGATTCCCAACCATGACCGAACGTACGGAAGTCACCACCCCGGAGGCTCTGGACGAGGACGAAGGCGTCGAGCCCTCGCTTCGCCCCCAGCGCCTGGCGGAGTTCATCGGCCAGTCCAAGGTGCGGGAAGCCCTCTCCATCGCCATCGAGGCGGCCACACAGCGCCGGGACGCCCTGGACCACATCCTCTTCCACGGTCCCCCGGGGCTGGGGAAGACGACGCTGGCGAGCCTCCTGGCTCGGGAGATGGCGGTCAACTTCAAGACCACGTCCGGCCCGGTGCTGGAGAAGCCGGCGGACCTGGTGGGGATCCTCACCAACCAGCGGGAAGGGGACATCCTCTTCATCGACGAGATCCACCGCCTTCGCCCCATCATCGAGGAGTTCCT